>NZ_LKBG01000219.1 GCF_001402945.1 Acidiplasma aeolicum | reverse complement strand
CTATTAAGGTTCTATTTTAACAAGGGATACCAGAGGAGATAAAAGAGAAGGCAATAAGCTTTCAATCCTATTAAGGTTCTATTTTAACCCTCTGGTATCCCTTTTATCAATTCCATTTTTTATCTTTCAATCCTATTAAGGTTCTATTTTAACTATTGTAATATATTACTCTTATTATTAAACGATATATTCTTTCAATCCTATTAAGGTTCTATTTTAACTTTTTATTCTGTGAACTTTAAAGCTTCTGCTATCCCATCCTTTCAATCCTATTAAGGTTCTATTTTAACCTTGAAATCAAGGAGGACGCTCCATCTGATATAGATTCTTTCAATCCTATTAAGGTTCTATTTTAACTATTTATATCGGAGGTCACGGCTCTATGGACTACCCTCTTTCAATCCTATTAAGGTTCTATTTTAACAATGAATAATGAAGAAGAAGTCTGCCGGATTGATTTCTTTCAATCCTATTAAGGTTCTATTTTAACACGAATTTCCCGCAATAGCCGAGAC
>NZ_LKBG01000218.1 GCF_001402945.1 Acidiplasma aeolicum | reverse complement strand
GCAAGGAAAACTTCTTTATTTCATTGTTAAAATAGAACCTTAATAGGATTGAAAGGGCATTACAATTTCAATAATGATAACAGACATAGCTTATGTTAAAATAGAACCTTAATAGGATTGAAAGTGGAATTGCCGTTTCTTGAATAACCATATAAGGACAGTTAAAATAGAACCTTAATAGGATTGAAAGATTTTTATCGGTTTTGCCATCATCCCCCCGCCACCTTGTGTTAAAATAGAACCTTAATAGGATTGAAAGTTTTTGGATTTGTTCGTATGTCCAGTTGTAAGGGTAGTTAAAATAGAACCTTAATAGGATTGAAAGGCTATCGGTGCCAGCGAAGCAGGAGGGGTAATAAACGAGTTAAAATAGAACCTTAATAGGATTGAAAGGTACTACTCCACATGGAACGGAATTAGATAAGCTTCCAAGTTAAAATAGAACCTTAATAGGATTGAAAGATGGTCTCGATTGTCTCGGCTATTGCGGGAAATTCGTGTTAAAATAGAACCTTAATAGGATTG
>NZ_LKBG01000217.1 GCF_001402945.1 Acidiplasma aeolicum | reverse complement strand
TATTTCATTAATAACCTTATTGCCGTTGGTGATGTGTATAGTATGTTTACACCATACCTTTCTATGATTTCCCACATCCTATCAGGTTTTGGATAATCTATTGCACCCTCGTATATTATTGATGTTAATCCAAGTATTAAGGGCCCGAACACCGCAAAACTATGGCCAGTTATCCATCCAAAGTCTGCTGTGCACCAGTATCTGTCTTCTTCCTTTGGATCAAATGCCCATTTAAGTGTGTTTGCAACCCACACAGGATATCCGCCATTGCCATGCACTATGCCCTTTGGCTTTCCTGTTGTTCCCGATGTGTATAGAATAAATAATGGGTCATTTGAATCCATCCTTTCGGGTTCAACATATGAATCCTCCAGAATTTCATCATAGTAATAATCACGGTCACTGACCATGCTTATTTTATTATTTGCATTCCTTACAACTATTACATTGTCTATGCCGGTGCTTAAATCAGCAGCACGGTCCACTATATTCTTTAAATCTATTAATTTGCCCTTTCTGTATGCACCATC
>NZ_LKBG01000216.1 GCF_001402945.1 Acidiplasma aeolicum | reverse complement strand
TGGGCAATGATACAGGCTTTGTGCTTGGCTGGGGGTATTTTATATATGCATTCACAGGCACGGCTGCCATTATCGATATATTTATTACATACACAGGTTATTATGTTCCTGGATTATCCGTTGGTCTGGTTTTAACGCCGCTTGGCATAGCAATATCACTTATTGCACTGGCGGTGTTTACCGTTATTAATATTCTTGGTGTTAAATTTGGCACAATCTTTTCAATAGTCACCACATTTGGGAAGATAGTCCCTCTTGTAATATTTGCCATTGTGGGTTTTGTTGTGTTTAAAATTGCGAATTTCACACCATTTTTACCGTTTGGCCTGGGAGGTCTCGGTCTTGCCATGGCCCTTGACTTCTTTGCATATACTGGATTTGGGGGGGTTGTCATACCATCAGGCGAGGTTAAAAATCCGGCAAAAACAATTCCACGTGCAATGATATTTACAGTAATTATCGTTGTTGCTGTTTATGCAATATTGTCAATTGCATTCACAGGCATGTTTAACTGGTCAGGAGCCGGCATACCTGT
>NZ_LKBG01000215.1 GCF_001402945.1 Acidiplasma aeolicum | reverse complement strand
TTATAATATATAGAATAATTAAAAATTTACAGTAAAATAATTATGATATCATTTTTATAAAACTGATGTGATCTGATTGCAGTAAATTTAAGTTTATAATATATTATTAAAACCATCATACCGAACTCTATGGCATCTTTGGGAACTTTAAAAATTAGCTTCTTTTTATGAGTATAACGATAATAGAAAAGCACAGAATCAACACCAGTAAATCTTAGGGGTAACTTCAGATTATGCTATGATAAATGTTTTACTCAATTTTTCATAAGGTGTGCAACTTATTAAAAATGGTATGTAGAATATCAATCTTCAGTTTTGAGAGCTCAATGATTTCATATTAATCAGCGCAAAATTCGATATAAAGTTTTAAGGAAAGACATATATTATCAGTAGACTTGTTGTTTTCCAATTGCTTATACATATTCAACGATTTAAATATTTAATCTATTGTCATAAGCAGATGTTGATAAAATATTTAATTTCTAATTGCTGCACTCACAACCCTTTCTCCGACCAAGTTTGCAATCGTGCATATGGA
>NZ_LKBG01000214.1 GCF_001402945.1 Acidiplasma aeolicum | reverse complement strand
TATTAATTTAATCCCTCTAGCAGGTAAGA
This sequence comes from Acidiplasma aeolicum, assembly GCF_001402945.1. Taxonomy (GTDB): domain Archaea; phylum Thermoplasmatota; class Thermoplasmata; order Thermoplasmatales; family Thermoplasmataceae; genus Acidiplasma; species Acidiplasma aeolicum. Next base: position 521 of record NZ_LKBG01000214.1, on the reverse strand, counting down.
TGGTATATTTCCAGGTATGAGTTCCCCACATTCATCGAATTTAGACGTCCCGAGCCGGTTATAGAATCCAATGATTGAATCAAACAAATCTCCTGATTCAAGTACTTTCCTGATAGAATTGCTTGAGGTTATAGCGTAGGCTGTTATCAGCTTTATAATGATTTCTGGCTTGATTATCGATATTGCAATTTCTCCATTTTTCTTTATTTCTTTGCTTGCTATCAACTCCATATTTATATCCATTGGCGTTGGCAGAATTTTTGATGATAGCCTGTACTGCAGATTTCCAAGTTCTGATAGGTTGAATTTTATACTTGCAGTTAACCCCTCAGGGTTATCTACCTTACCTACAAATAAGGCAAATTCCTCCATGGAATACTTGAAATCATATATGTCCATAACCAGGTTTAAAGGAGGATAGTCCTTATTGCTGGAAGTTATATTGTATATGGTATAAAGTGAAAGGATTTTTAGCCTCCACATTCTGCAAAAATTGGCATGCCATCATTACCAAGCTTTTT
>NZ_LKBG01000213.1 GCF_001402945.1 Acidiplasma aeolicum | reverse complement strand
ATTTTTCTGTATTCAATGGTTATTACTCCAATTATGATGAGGCTGTGGAGGATGAGTATAAACATATCTGGGTACTTTGCCGTACCGATGATGTCATAAATGTTGCAGGACACAGATTATCAACAATGGAAATGGAAAACAGCATAATGTCCATACCGGAAATATCCAGTGCTGCTGTTATTGATATAGACGATGATATAAATATCCTTATTCCCGCGGTGTTTATTACCTTAAATGGTAAGATAGAAGATTCTAATGAGATAAAAAATCGCATAAGGAACGTAATCAATGATTCAATAGGCAAATTTGCCATTACTGGAAGAATATACATAATATCTGAAATGCCAAAAACAGGGTCAGGAAAAATAATGAGAAGGCTTCTACGTGAAATAGTTTCAAATGGATATATTTCAGGTGATATTAACGGCCTTGAAAATCCAGAATACATTGAAAAAATAAAAAATGAGGTAAAAAATCCCAATTAAAATATTTTATATATTTCTAAATTATGATAAACAGGTGATTTATTGGAGGAAGAATATGATATTTTAAGGGAGAGCG
>NZ_LKBG01000212.1 GCF_001402945.1 Acidiplasma aeolicum | reverse complement strand
ATTTTTCTGTATTCAATGGTTATTACTCCAATTATGATGAGGCTGTGGAGGATGAATACAACCATATTTGGGTACTTGGCCGCACGGATGATGTAATAAATGTTGCGGGGCACAGATTATCTACAATGGAAATGGAAAACAGCATAATGTCGATACCGGAAATATCCGATGCTGCCGTTATAGGCATAGATGATGAAATAAAGGGCCTTATTCCTGCGGCTTTTATCACGCTTAATAATAGAACCGTGGATTACAATGAGATAAAAAACCGGATAAAAAATGTAATTAATGATTCAATAGGAAAATTTGCCATTCCCGGAAAAATATACATAATATCTGAAATGCCAAAAACAAGGTCCGGGAAAATTATGAGAAGGCTATTACGCGAAATACTATCAAAGGGAGATATTTCTGGTGATATTACCGGTCTCGAAAATCCAGAATCCATTGAGAAAATAAAAAATGAATTAAAAAATTCTAATTGAAATATTTTATATATTCATAATTTATGATAAACAGGTGATTTATTGGAGGAAGAATATGATATTTTAAGGGAGAGCG
>NZ_LKBG01000211.1 GCF_001402945.1 Acidiplasma aeolicum | reverse complement strand
TATTTTTATGTTATTTTATTATTTTCCATTTAACAATATTTAAATTTGGCATGATATTTAATTTTTGATATAAAATGGTGAAAATTATAAATAATATAGATATGGAGAAACTTGAGCAAACATCTAAAAAGGTGCATGAAAATGGTGGTCATTTCGGATCGGAAAAACATATAAAAGGTGAATTCCATTTTGAAGGAAGTCCGATGTTTACAGCAGAATTATCATCAGAAAAGGCAAAATTTATACTGGGTGCTGATGAACCCGGCGTTCTTGGCGGTCAGGGCACACATGCAACGCCGCTTAATTATTTAATGATGGGTGTTATGTCATGTTTTGCATCCACCGTGGCAATACAGGCTGCAAAGAGGGGTGTCAGGCTAAATAAGTTAAATTTCACAGGTCATTTATATTATGACATAGGTCCAGTTGTTGAGGATTCAAATTTCCCAATAATAAAATCTATAAAAATAGATGTTGAATCCGATAAGGACATCAGGGATATTTTAATAGCATCAAGGAAGGCATGTCCGGCTCTGTATGCAATGATAAATCCTATACCCACAGAAATTGCCCAGATTTAAATCAATGTTAATGTCACATACTAAAATTTATTAGTTTTTTATTATTTATATATCATGAAGGCTGTAGTAATTAACAATTTTGGCGCTGAAAACCTAGAGATAAGGGATGTGGATGAACCATCCGGCGGAATAAAGGTTATGGTTAAAAAGGCAGGGCTTAATCCACTTGATTACAACCTAATAGCCGGAAAGGTTGTTTATGGTGTGTCACCAATGCCTCATATACCTGGTTCAGAAATTATGGGAATTGCCATGGAGGATGGAAAAAATATTAAAAAAGGAGACCGTGTAATAGTTTATAATCGAATATTTGACGGAAGCTGCGAAATGTGTATTTCTGGAAATGAACATTTATGCTATAATGGTGGAATATGGGGAGTTGTGACCAATGGCGGATATTCCGAATACATATCAGTGGATGAAAAAAATCTTTTTAAGGTTCCGGATGTAATAGATGATAACACTGCTGTTAGCATAGGTATAGGTGCATTAACAGCATACCGCGCAATTAAAATGGCCAGGCCTGCACCGGGCTCCAAAATACTGGTTTATGGTGCTGGAAACACAGGAATTTTTACAGTCCAGATTGCAAGGATAATGGGCCTTGATGTGTATGTGTATTCAAGGAAAAATGAGCTTGGCAAATTCGGCATAACCGTATTTAATAAAATACCTGATGATTTTCAGGCAGATACTGTTATTAACCCTCTTGGCAATGGCCTTCTTTCAGAGTCATTGAAGCATGTAAAAAGGCGCGGTAAATTAATTACATACGGTGTTTTAACCGGAAGAAATTTTGAGGCCGATATAGCAGATATATATACAAATGAAAAGCAGATTATTGGGTCCACAGGTGGAACAAGACAGGATCTTTACGAATTACTAAAAATAATGAGTTTAAACAGGTTCTATCTTCCTGTGTACATGGAATACAGTTTGTGGAACATTAAAAAGGCGCTGGAGGATTTTACAAACAGGGAAACTGGAAGGATAATATTAAATCTATAAATTTTTTAATGTTTGAATGCTCTTATATATATCATTGTTAAAAATGTAGGATGCTGATACAAGGATATCAGCACCATTTTCAACGCACTGTTTTCCGGTTATATCATTAATTCCACCATCCACCTCTATTCTTGTTTTTAAATGTTCTGATTTAATATAATCAGAGGCCTCCTTTATTTTGGGAATTATACTGTTTATAAATTTTTGACCCGAAAAGCCAGGATAAACAGACATTATTAATAAGATCTCAGATCCTGGAAGGTATTTTTTAACCTTTCTAAACTCTGTATCTGGGTTTATTACAATTCCGTACCTTATACCATCCCTTTCAAACTTATTTATAAGTTCCCCTATATCCACGGGAGATTCATAATGAATTAAAAGAACATCCGCACCGGCAGATAAAAAATCTCTGTAATATTTATCTGGGCGGTTTATCATTAAATGCGCATCAAGTCTAAGCTTTGTTGATTTCCTTACTGCCCTGATAAGATCAGGTCCCATTGTTATATTATCCACAAAATTTCCATCCATTACATCAAGATGAAATGAACCTGCACCTGCATCCTCGCATTTTTTAATTTCACTCTTTAGATCTGATAAATCGGAAGAAATTATTGACGGTGATACCTCTATATTTCGCATATTTTGTAATTTATTACATTCATATATGCTTTTTGCAAGATTTTTTTTATATAAAAGTAAATCGTTAAATGGCAATACGGAAAGTTTAAGCATATTTTGATTATTTAAGATAGCATATTAATGCCTTATTAAATAATTTAATACAATGTTAATATAATTGTATGAATGCATTAAAAATAATATTAGGGGGATACATTTGCCGGATGAAATTAAGGATATAAGAAAACTGGAAATAAAATATATGATTAAACTGCTTCCTGTATTTAGACGGTTTCTTAGGGATAGAAAAAAATCAAAAAAAAGTGAGGAATATGATTATTTAATAGAAAAAAATGGAAGAAAGGCAGTGAATGTGTTTATTGAGCTTGGCCCCACATTTATAAAACTTGGGCAGGTTCTATCTGCAAGACCGGATCTGCTTCCCAAGGAATATCTAAAGGCCTTTGAGGACCTTCAGGATAATGTCCCACCTGATGACTTTACTCTGGCAAGGAAAATTATTGAAAAAAATGTTGGAAGGATCGAGGAGAATTTCGAGCAATTCAATGAAAATGCAATATCTGGTGCATCATTGGGTCAGGTGTATATTGCCAGATATAAAAACCGTGATGCTGTTGTTAAGGTTAACCGTTATAATATTACATACATACTTCAAAGAGATTTAATAATCATTAAAAGGCTGCTCAGGCTATTCAAAAGATTTATTGATAACTACCTTTATATAAGCATATCCAGTGTTATTTCAGATTTTTCTGTTAGAATATATGATGAGGCCAATTATTTTATAGAGGCCGAAAATCTGAGAAGGATAAAATCAAATATTTCAAAATATGGAATAATTATACCGGAAATATTTTTTGTTTCACGTGAGGTTATAATCCTTGAATATTTGCCAGGAATTAAAATAACAGATGTCAAAGGCTTAAAAGAGGCAGGCATTGATACAAAAAAACTGGCCTATAAACTTGACCTCACATTTATAAGAATGCTGTTAAGAAATGATATATTTCATGCTGACCCACACCCTGGAAATATTGCAGTGACATCACAGGGCAGCATAATACTGTATGATTTTGGCATGGTTGGAAAGCTTGATGATAAAACAAGATTTTCCCTTCTTAAACTATACGATGGACTTATAACAAAGGACCCTGATATTATAATAGACTCGCTTTTAGAATTAAACGCATTATCACCTGCCGCAAACCGGGGAATAATAAGGAAGGCAATAGAATTATCCATAGCAAATCTGTCAGGAAGGAATGTAAATGAGATGGATATATCAGAACTTCTTGAAATTGCAAATAATGTCATTTTTGAATTTCCATTTCATCTTCCAAGGGAGCTTGTACTTTACATGAGGATGTCCTCACTTCTGGAGGGCATATGTAAAACCCTGGACCCTAACTTTAAATTTGTGCTTGTTCTGCAGGAAATACTGTATAATGAGGGCATGCTCAACGAACTTTACAGAAAGGAGCTTTCGGATTTTATCTCAAAATCAGTCATATCAATTGAAAAGGGCCTTGATGTGCTTCCACTTTTAAAAAGAAGGCTTGAAGAACAGACGGATGCGGTAAATCAAAAAAATAACAAAATACCGGTTACCATATTTTTATCAGCCATTTTAATATCGCTCTTTATATTCTCCCATAATTATCCTGTGATTGCATATCCATTGATGGTTCTGGATATAATATTTTTTATAATATATATAAAAAAATAAATTATTCTATTTTAACCGTTTTAACATTTTTCACAGGTATCTTTACTGTTAACACACCATCCTGGTATTTAGCTGTAAAATCAGCCTCACTGTCTATCTCAACGGGAAGAGAAATGCGTTTAAAGACCTTCTCTGGCCTCTGATTTTCATACAGATTACCATCGGGTTTAATTTCCCTGTCAGCCCTTATTATAAGGGCATTTTTTTCTGCCGTTACCTTTATTTTATTCTTGTCAAAACCAGGTAGATCTGCCTCTACAGTTAATTCTCCCCCATCCTCATAAATGGTAACTGGTGGATAGGCATAGCTCATTATTTCCCTTATGCGGTCATTAATATTCTTCATAAATTCGTCTGAATAAAATTTAAGTGGCCTGTACATAATAAACCTATTATTTAGGTATACAAAAACTTTATGTTATTTTTCTAGATAACCAAATTTTTGACCAGCAACATTTTTCATTATTTTTTCAGCAGCGTAATACGGGTTTTCATTCTCAATATCAGCAGAGTCTATATTATTTATGTATTCTGAATATATTCTGTAAATTTTTTCCATTATTATCTGCTTTATTTTTCTTTCGTTTCTTCTATATTTATTCTGGTATTCCCAGTCATTTATATATTTAACAAACCTGTCATAATTTTCAAGTGTCAATGAATTCAGTCCAATAACAGGAATATCTGCCTTATTGCTCATATTTAACGTTTCCCTAATATCTTTAATTGCCATGTATGAATCCTCCCTATCCATTTTATTAACAATAAAAATATTTCCTATCTCCATTAAGCCTGATTTCACTGCCTGTATTTCATCACCAAGTCCTGGTGCAAGTATTACACAGGTTATGTCAGCTATATTCATTATATCAAGGTCAGACTGTCCAGAGCCAACTGTTTCCACTATAATGTAATCACTGCCTGATGCCTCCATCACCTTAATTATATCCCATGAATATTCAGACAGGCCACCCTCATAAAGCCTATTTGATGTACTCCGCATATAAATATTGTACCTGCTTAATGCCTCCTGCATTCTTATTCTATTTCCCAGTATTGACCCCCCTGAAAATGGACTTGCAGGATCAACAGCAAGTATTGATACCTTGCCGGTTTTTGCAAGCATTGGCGCCAGATTTCCTATTATTGTACTCTTTCCAACACCCGGAGGGCCTGTTATGCCTATAATTTTTGCACTACCGTGGCTGTATATCCTTTCTATTATTGCCTCCCTTGCACTTTCATCATTTTCAATCAATGAAATTGACCTTGCAATCATCCTTTTATCCCCGGCAAGGATGCCGTTTACAATATCATTTATATTCATTTTTTCTCAGTTCCCTTACCTCTAATGCCCTTTTTGTTACATGGTCAATTATTACATCAAGCCTGGTGCCGGGGCCAAAATTTCCGGTAACACCCATTTTTTCAAGTTTTGGCTTATCCTCATCAGGTATGATTCCACCACCAACAACAGCTATATCATTTATTCCACGCTTTTTAAGTATGTCCATGACCTTTTTAAATGCAGTCATGTGTGCTCCATTTAAAAGGCTTAGGGCTATAACATCCACATCCTCATTAACTGCTGTGTCCACCACCTCCTCCGGCGTTGGAAGCAAACCAGCGTATATTACCTCCATTCCAGCGTCCCTAAAAGCCCTTGCCAGCACAAATATCCCACGGTCATGTCCATCTATGGCCGGCTTTGCAAGAAGGACTTTTATTGGTGGCTTAATAAATTTTTGGTTCTTTCCACTCTCCAAATATCTCCCTCCCTACATTTGATATTTCCTCAATGGTTGCATAGTTTCTAACACAGTCCATTATATATGGCATAAGGTTAACCTTTTCATCCTGCATCGCATCCCTTAATCTATCCAGTGATCTGGATACCATCTCATTATTCCTTTTTGTTTTTAATTCCTTAAGCCTCTTAACCTGATTTTTTTCTGCTATTTCATCAATTTTTAATATATTAATTGGCTTTTCATCCTCCTCAACATATTTATTCACACCAACCACTATGTCGTCCATGTTTTCTATTCTAAGCTGCTTTCTATATGATGTCTCGGCTATTTCCTTCTGTATATAGCCCTTTTTAACTGCATTAAGTATTCCACCCATTTTTTCTATCTCATCAAGATATTTATAAACTGCCTCCTCCATTTCGCTTGTAAGCCTTTCAACATAATATGATCCACCAAGTGGGTCTATAACGTCTGCAATGCCGGATTCCTCAGCTATTATCTGCTGTGTTCTTAATGCAACCTTCACAGCCTCATCCGTTGGCAGTGCCCAGGCCTCGTCATATGAATTTGTGTGGAGACTCTGGGTTCCACCAAGCACCGCAGCCATGGCCTCTATTGTCGTCCTTACAATATTATTTAATGGCTGCTGCCATGTAAGTGTATATCCTGAAGTTTGTGTATGGAATTTTAACTGCATGCTTCTTGGATTTTTTGCCCCATATTTTTCCTTTAATACAGTTGCCCATATTCTTCTGGCCGCCCTGAATTTTGCAATTTCCTCAAAGAAGTTAATAGAGGAATTGAAAAAGAACGACATCCTTGGTGCAAACTTATCCACATCAAGCCCCGCATCTATGCCTGTGTCAATATAATAAAATCCATCTGCCAGCGTGAATGCAAGCTCCTGAACTGCACTTGATCCAGCCTCCCTTATATGGTATCCTGAAACACTTATGTAATTCCATTTCGGAACATTTTCTGTGGAGTAGACAAGCATGTCCCTTATAAGTCTGATATGGGCCTCAGGGGGATACATCCACTCCTTCTGGGCAATGTATTCTTTAAGTATATCGGCCTGAACAGTTCCAGATATTCTGTCTAAATTCACACCCTTTTTCTGGGCAAGAACAAAATACATTGCGGTTAATATTGCGGCAGGTGCGTTTATTGTCATCGATGTACTAATTTTTGAAAGGTCTATGCCGTCGAATATCCTCTCCATATCAGCCAAAGAAGAAACATTAACACCGCATTTCCCGACCTCACCCTCTGCACGTGGGTTATCACAATCGTAGCCATAAAGTGTTGGCATATCAAAGGCTATGCTCAATCCAGTTTCACCATTGCTTATAAGATACTTTAACCTTTTATTGGTGTCCTCAGGTGTTCCAAACCCAGAAAACATCCTCATTGTCCATAATTTGCCACGGTACATGTTTGGATAAACGCCCCTTGTGTAAGGATATTCTCCAGGCATTCCCAGTACCTCATCAAGATTCTCTGGGAGGTCTCCCCTTGTGTAAAGCTCCTTTATTTTAAAATCAGATGAATTTGTGTAATTTTTTTCCCTGTATCCTGTTTTTTTATTCCAGTCAGCAAGTGTTGAATTTTTCCATCTTTCATATTTTTCATCTATTTTAAATGATTTCTGAATCTGGCTAACTTTTTCCTCATAAAATGAATTCTGCATACTTGCTTAAGTCATAAAAGAATTAATATTTTTCTTTTTTGAATTAATTCATGTTTCATTAAAAATAATGTTGTTAATATGACTATTGGTCATGGTCTTATCCCAAAATTTTTAACATATATTTATTTTTCTTAAGGTAACCTTAAATTAAGTACCTATAAAATTTATAATGCAAATATAATTAAAATTATACAATTAATTTAAAAAAATTAAAAGGTTAAAATAAAAAATTAAAAAAATATTTTTACGGGTCTGATACAATATCCAGAGTTATTGTAAGCGAAAAGTCAGATCCCTGGTAATGGTTTACATCATTACCGCCGCTGTTACCCAGGCCTATCCATATATCCATTACTGCTGTGCCCTCTGGGCTAAGAGATGTGTTAAATCCAGATGACTGAGTTACATTGTATATGTATCCTGTGCTTTTCTCAAGGTCATTCATAAACGCTGCTTGAGAAACCTGCATTTTGCTTATTGATTGTCCATTTGGGTTGTATGTAGCGTTTGATGATGTTGTAGCTGTGGTGGTGGATGATACCATAAATCCTACTGTTCCATTGTTTGTTATTACAGCCTGAAGTTCAACATACTCACCAGGCGCAAGGTTTGTCACGTTGACAGTAAACTCTTTTCCACTGGTCGCTGTTGTGTAGAACTGGTTGCCTAGAACGAGCTTATATGAATCATTGGCATTATGGTATGCTTCTCCTGTTCCTATCTCGTATATGTGCCCATTTGGCCCCTCAACGGTTATTGGCGTGTTATTGGCATTGGTGCCAATAAGGGTCATTTCATTTTCCCAGGTCAGATGACCTGCTGTGTTATTAATGGTAACAGTCGAATTCCCAGAGAATGCGGAGAACGCAAAGGTTCCCCCCAGTGCTATGAGAATCGGCACTACCAATAATACGGCTAACTTTTTATTCATTTAGTCACCAGAAATTAATTTTTTGATGGCTAATAAAAAATAAGAAAATAATAATAAGGCTAATATTTTAATAACTGTTATCACAATAAATCCTTAAAATAAGTTGGCAAAAAATATTAGACATAGCTATTATACTAACAATTATTATTTATCATTACTAAGTATATTTAATAAATAAAAGTTAAAACATTCCCGGCCCTTAACATTTATGAACAAAAAACTATACATTACATTAATTGTAATTTTTGCATTACTCATTATTTTCTCATCAATAATAATTATGGAGCCAAGGGAGCATACAAAAAATATTAACGTTACAGATTTTGCATCAAATGCTCAGATTAATGTTAATGATTCTTTAAAAAATAACAGCCTTTATAGTGTTAGTACACTGTATAACCCATCAGTAATTTATAAGAATATATCAAAAAACATGACAGTATATGTAACCGGAAATTTCCTTGCATCCGAGGCACAATCGGTTTTAATTCAATATACTGTATATGCTGTCTCATCTGAACCCTCGTGGACAAGAATATTTATGCAAAATTCAAGCAGTTTTACCTTTTCCGGGAGCCATGAAATTAATGATATGGTTATTCCATTAAATATATCCGGCATTTACAATAAGGCTGCAAGCATAGATAATGAACTGGGTTATACTTCCAGCATGCCTGCAATTGATATAAACTTAACAATAATTGACGCAAATACCGGAACATCATCATCAACAGGGATAATAATAAACGGTGCAAATAAAGAATATACAATATCTTATGGAAAACCGGCTAGCATGACCTCCGATACTGACGTTAAGGATTCCTATGGTGGCAAACCGGTAATTCCAGAACCGCAACTTTATGGATACATTATAATGGCAGCATCCATTGCATCAATAGTTATAATATCACTGTCCTTTTTGGGCTTCCCAAAAAAGAGGAGTGAGATGGATAAAAACATCGATGAATACTCAGACAGAATTATTGAAATTAAATACATGCCCAGGGGAACATCTATTAAGGTTGATTCATTCTCGGATCTTGTTAAACTTTCAGACGCATATCATGAACCGTTATTTTACATAAAAGAAAAAAACCTATTTTTTGTATTTCACGATTTTAAGAATTATGTATACGGTGATAATATATGAAAAAAACATTTTTTCTTATTATTATTGGATACATTTTTTCATATCAAATGATTTTACATTATACCAAAAACGCATGGCTAGCTGTAATAGTACCGGCTATTATATTTATACCATTGATACCCAAAATAAAAATAAAATTTAATAAAGATGTAATAAAACTGGGCATACTTGCATTGTTCATGGAATTTTTTTTAATAGAACCTGGCCTTGTATTTAAAAAAATTGTATTTCATTTTTATATAATCCCATTTTTAACAAGCGTTGTTTATTCCATCATAACTGCATTTATTTTTATACTGATTCTCATGGCAATTAAGGAAACCAAAATCAAGAGTTTCCTGCTCAGAGGTTTACTCTTTGGTTCATCTGTTTTACTTTATTATTATCCATACAGTGCCCTGATTAATACAAAAACAATCTTCTCATTTGCCGTTTTCAATATAATTTTTATATTTTTTCTGGGCATTACAATTATATTTATTTATAATAAAAGCGTTTATAATTTCCTTGCAACATTACTTTTTATTCTTATTTTCGCAATTTTTGCATCTTTCCCTATCATTATAGAAATCTCAAAATATTATTACCTTATCTGGCAGATGATTACTCTTTCACTTATAATATTTTTAACAGATCTTATGATTAAAAACTCCTTTGAATTTTTAAATATTTTCAGGAGTAATAAAATTAATTTTAAAAAATTGCTCAAAAATTCCAAATATATTATAATACTTCTGGTGGTTATTACCATTCTCTCAATTGCAATATCACCTGGAATAACTGAACACAGTTACTTTGTTATAGGAGACCCCACAGGAAGCATGTATCCTGTTATTAAACCAGGGTCTGTGCTTGTTGTTGGTCCTATTAACACAAAGTCAATTAAGGTGGGCGACATAATAGTTTTCAATGCCCCCTGGGAAAATGGAACGCTTTTCGCACATCAGGTTATAAAAATATGTCACATCGGAGGGCATGAGTATTTTAGAACCAAGGGTGTTGCCAATCCGGCCCCTGACCCCAAACCGGTTCCACCATATGACGTTAAGGGACGCGTTTTGTTTGCAATTCCATATCTAGGTTATGCATTAATTTATTCAAAACTTGTCCTTGCCGTTGTATTTGTTGGAATAGCCGGAATTTTAATATACCCCGGAAAGCGGGGTTCATGGAAGAATACTAATATGAGGTGGTAGGAATGGAAAATTATAAAAAAATGAGGTGTGAACAATGAGTGATAATCTTACAGTTTTTTTCGACAGTTCTGAATGGGAAGAATCATTTAATGAATATCCTGGAAAATTAAGTAAAGATTACATCCCGGATATTGTTATAAAATCAAAATCTGGAGAGGAGCGGATACCGGTTCTTTTATTATCCGGGGAATCTAATAAAAAATTGAAAAAACTTCAGGAGTTCATTGATTATGTGCCTGGAAGCTCATTTAATAGGAGAATCTGCATATATTCTGGTAATATAACACCGGAAATAAGGATAATGTGCAGTAAGTACAATATTACCCTGTGCAGAAAAATAGTAATTAACCATGGAAGTTTTTATAAAACAATAGAGGCGACAGATATTAAAAAAAGCTCAGGTCCCAGCGATGGCCATGGCATTGATAAAATCCAAAGAAGGGAAAAAATCTTTATAATACGTGAGATGCTGGAGGCCATAAAATTAAGTGATGGAATGAACATAACAAAAATAATCTATAAATGCAATTTAAATTATCAATATGCAATAAAGCTTCTTGAGGATCTTGCCGGCAGAGGGGTAATTCAACTTATAGATTATAAGGGAGGTATAAAATATAAAATTACTGCAACTGGTATTAAATATCTTAATGATCTTAAATCAATCTGATTTAATCATTTAAATGCTTTTATTATACAAATGATCTATCATAATCATCATAACACAAACTTTATTAATACGATAATGTTTAATATTTATGAACAAAAATAATGAACTTCAGGTTTTTGATTTTGAACATTTATGTCTTGATAATCCAAATTTTTTGTTGGAAAACGCCAAAATCATACTAACAGAAAAGGGGAAAGTTTTGGTTTTGTTTCTTTCGGGAACCATAATTGATAAGATAAATATTTTAAAAAATATTAAAATTCCGGAAGATATTCCATTATATGCAAAAATTGGTATATACTCTGGAATGGTAGATAGCAACATTAAAAAAATTGCCCATGAACATGATATTAAACTAGTTAAACAGCTCAGCTTCAGATCAAGTTTGTATAATATTATTATACGGACAAACGATAATAAAACAAAAATAAATTTTTTTGATAGGGAATCAAAAAGATCAAAGATTCAGATAGAAAAGGAAATACTTGAAATATTGAATTCTAGGGAAAAAATGCCAATAACAAAAATAGTTTATAAATGCAATTTAAATTACAAGTACTGTTCAGATTTACTTAACGATTTAATAAAAATTAATACCATTGAGGTTCTTGAAGAAAAGATGGGTATAAAATATAAAATCACACAGTTTGGTAGGGAATATTTATCCAATTTAAAAAAACTTGGAGAGATTTAAATTCTATCACTTCTAAACATTCTTGTTTGTTTTATCTTATTGGTACATTATTAAAAAATAACTCAATATAATTATAACTGTGTATTTAAAATTTGGAACATTTATACATATGAATTTAATATGTGGATTTCCAATATAAAAATAATGGTTTATGAAATCATAACCCTGATAATATATTTTGCAATTCTTTTTATTTTCTTATTATACATAAGAACAAGAATGAAAAATCTGCTTAAATTAATGGATAAAGAAAAAAATCTTACAGATCTACTTTTTTTAAAGCGACTTCTCAATTTTTTATATAAAAATAATTTAATAAAAAATCTTGAGATATTTCTTGAAAAACTAAGCACATCAAACGATTCAAACGTTCTTGAAATATTTAAGGATATGATACCCGAGGCGGAAAATGATATTATTAATATATATAAGCCATTGAATAGATTTGTGGAGCTTAAAAAAAAGTATGACATGATTAATGAAAACTATGTTTGGCTATTTTATTTTTCAGTGGCCTATTCAATTATTTTAATTATTATTTTTTTAATTAATTTTTTCAAATTAAAAATAATATTAAATATTTATTTCAGCTCAATACTTTTCTGGGCAATTTTAATTATGGCCGTAATAACATCAATAGCCATGGCAGTCCATACATTAAAACTCATAATGGGAACCTTAAATGAAATAGGGTCTGTATAAACATTTATTTAATTACCGGTCACTGGTAGAAAATCTAAATACAATAAATTCAAAAGATTATGGCCTCTAACAGATTTTATTAAAGTTTTAATCCAATACAATAATTCCAATCATCAGAGAGTAATATTCTTATATTTATGGTATATATTCTTATTTAGAATATATGGTGACTTTAAATTTTGGCATCTGTAAAAATTGCGGTCATGAAATTGTTTTCTTTGAAGGTCAATGGAAGCATCACATAACCCGGGCTAATCTATATCATGTCCCACACTGGCCTGCAGGTCATGTTATAACTATTGACTGCAAAAGGGATTCCTGTAAGTGTTTAATGCCAGAACTTGATGAATCAAAGGGGCAGAAATCAAGAATGGTTTTATTGGATAGACATACGGATAGATAGGGGAAGATCATGCTGCTATACACTGTAAACAGGATCATGACCGTCGCGATGTATATAGGTATACTTTCTCTTCTTATAGTATCGATTGGGTTATATTTATATTACTCTGGTGTGTACACAGATAGCACATCAAACATCTTCAATATTGGAAAGTCACTATTTTTATTGTCTCTAATTTTTCTCATTGTTGGCTGGATATACAAAGTCAAGAAAGGCAAAGCCAACAAAGGATAGGTTTAAGAATATAATAATTCAATGACATTGTTGAGGGCAAAAAATTGAGTTTTGGTGAATATATTTATCATATAATATTGGTCACAATTGTTTCCATGGTCTTGTTAGTCATGAATATTATGGCTTTTAGCAAAAGATGGGGCCAATTATCTCTTTATTTTTGACCTTGCATACGTAGTTGAAATAGGGTAGATTATGTTGCCCTATCCTTATATCCCGGTGTGGAAATTAAAAATGAAAAGGGATAATTATTCGATTAAAATAATACTGCCTGCCTATTCATTAAAAATAAGACTCAATGATAACTGTAAATGGGCCCGACCGGATTCGAACCGGTGACCTCCTCCGTGTCAGGGAGACATCAT
>NZ_LKBG01000210.1 GCF_001402945.1 Acidiplasma aeolicum | reverse complement strand
GAGTACTTTCTGATTCTATCCTCCGCAACTATTTTATCCAACCTTTGCATAATTAATGGGATGTGGTTCGCTGCCATATCCCACTAATAATTTTCAAATTAATAAATATGACAATTGTCGAACAAATTATGAAGGTTTGGACACGCTAGAATATTTGTATTTAAATTCCAGAAATTCATAATAAACTCAGTGGCTTTCTTTCTGGTATATTGATTTGTAACAAAATCTATAATAATATCAGGAGCAGTTGCTATTATGTCTTTAATTATTATAATTATATATTTTTATAACAGAAGTAACAGAAGTTAAAGACAAATAACTTTAATTAAATCTATATACATTGTTTATGGATGGTGCTTATAGTCACCTTATGCTATACAGCGACAAATGTATGGCAACATCCAAAGGTGTTTCTTAGCATGGTTAATAAAAACCATAACATAACGGCCCGAATTAAAGACTATTTTCAATGAATCAGAAAGTTTTAATGCCACTGGCATAATTCAGCCCACATTGGCCCAGCATGGCGGGTAATGATATTCAAAATTTATATAAAATTAAA
>NZ_LKBG01000209.1 GCF_001402945.1 Acidiplasma aeolicum | reverse complement strand
ATCTGGAGGAATAAATATGGGAATAAAGGTTGGTATAACAGGGCCGGTTGGCTCCCAAATAGCCATTGATAACATGAATAGAACATTAATAAACAGCATTGATGTATCAGTTATACATAGCATGGGCATTAATATTGCATTTAACGGCAATAGGGTAAATTTATGGGGCTTTACTCCCGGAGCATCAAATAGAAAGCAGTGGAGCAATTTTACTGCAGGAGATTATGTATTATTTATACCTACACATGGCATGATAATTGTAACAGAAATTACTGAAAAAATGGAAAGCGACAAACTTGCCAGGTATATATGGGGTACGGATGAAAATGGAAATACATGGAGTTTAATATTTTTTGTAAATGTTATTGCCAAAGTAATAAAAGATAAAAGGGAATTTCTTACAGAACTTGGTTATAGTGATAAGGATAACTTACTTGGAAACAGGAGAGTAACAGAAAAATTCCATAAGATATACTCATCGGTTAATGATTTTATAGATAGTAATTCATACAAAAATGGAAATATTAATTATAAAGAATTAACGATAGCCTATTTAAAATTCAATTT
>NZ_LKBG01000208.1 GCF_001402945.1 Acidiplasma aeolicum | reverse complement strand
AATAATAAGAATGATTTATATAATCAAATAAACAGATTAAAATCATTATACCCAAATGCACAAATATTCAGTGATATTAAATCCGGATTAAAATTCAACAGAAAGGGATTCATTGAATTATTAAATATGATAGAGGACAATAGGATAAACAATATATATTACACATAAGGACAGACTGGCAAGGTTTGGCTTTGATTTAATAGAGAATATATGCAGGATGCATAATACAAAAATAATAGAAACAGATGGAGAAGAGATATTATCAGCCAATGAGGAATTAAAAAATGATTTGATAACAATAATAACATTATTCTCATCCAAATTATATGGATTAAGATCACAGAAAATGAAGGATAAAGGATATATTGGAGGCTGTAAAGGAATGACTCATTTATGGAAATCTATCGGTGATAAAAGAACCATAGTGTTCGAATACAAACCAAGTGACACCATTCTAAAATATCTAAATGATATGAGGGATTTAATAAATAGGGCTATAATAAGTGCATATTCAATGGCAAAATCCAATAATAATGAATTACCATCCCCTATTGTTTTAAGAAAATCATTAAA
>NZ_LKBG01000207.1 GCF_001402945.1 Acidiplasma aeolicum | reverse complement strand
TTGAAACTCCTAAAAGTATAGATATTAAGAAAGTATTTGCAGGCATTCCTATTGTAAGATCTCAGCTGGAAAATTCAAATTTTATATTCACAACGTCTGAATTAGAACTTGGAATTGACCTGCCTAATATTAATTATTTATTGCAATATGGTACACCCTATACCATATTTGACTACCTTCAAAGAAAAGGGAGAGCTGGTAGGGAACCTGGTTTAATGCCGGTATTTCTATTTATTCTAGGTGAAAAATCAAATGATTATGTTTATTTTTCACGTGGCTCATCAATTTTAGAAAAACGCTATATACTGCCATTGGAGGAGAAAAATGTTGTACTGCAAAGGTTGTATAAAAAACTGTTTGACTATTATAATGGCTTAAATCGGGTATATAAAGAAATAATATCTGATGGTAAAATTAAAGATTACGTAGCCAAATTTATTGCATCATGGATTTCCGTAATAGGGGATAATGGAATAGACTCTGCCTTTAGTGAATTTCTTAAAAAAAATTTCAGCATAACAGAATCTAAATTGAGGTGCATAAATACATACGACGATATGAAGGATTTCAAGAAAATGGGTTTAG
>NZ_LKBG01000206.1 GCF_001402945.1 Acidiplasma aeolicum | reverse complement strand
TCTATATGAAAGTAATATAATTTTAAAATATTTTATTATAATAAACCATAATGATATTTTATTACTATCTGCTTGGAATAATCCTTGGATTATCTCTTGCAGGTCCACCAGGTGCTGTAAATTCAATAATAGCAAATGAATCATTAAAATCAAAGATGCATGGGACAAGTGTTGGTGCAGGTGCAATGAGTGCAGATTTTACATTCTTTTTAATTGTTTACTTCCTTCGGTCATACATAAATTTAGGTATACTAAAATTTATTTATATAATAGGTGGGTTATTCATGCTTTACCTTGGAATGGCTGTATTAAAATCTAAAATGCCGTCAAAATCAAGAAAGGGTAACTATTTTATAGGATTATCAATGGGATTGACCAATCCATTCCAGATACTGTGGTGGCTTACTGCAGGATTTTTCCTATTAAAGGAGTTAAGCATACTTTCTGTGGCTGGACTATTTTCAGGTATAATAATATGGATTTTTACATTTCCATATGCAATTAATAGATTCGGATATAAATATGAAAAATATATAAAATACATATCTGCATTTATAATATTTATATTTGCTTTTTATATATTATATAATGGAATAATATTATTAGTATGAAT
>NZ_LKBG01000205.1 GCF_001402945.1 Acidiplasma aeolicum | reverse complement strand
AATTCTATTCTTTTTGTCTATTACAGATTCCGCATTTGCGTATTCGCCTCTGTACTTGTCTATGATTTGTGTTTAAAATACTTAGAATACTAACATATCTTGAACTGTGGTTATTGAAATAGTATAAGAATCTAAATAGAACTTGAATGTCCTTTTATCATACCTTTCTGTCAATGATTTCCTTTCTATCCTTTTCTCCGGCCTTGTTGCTTTCAATGATTCTGATGCTGTATCCCTTCCTGTTCGTATAAGTGAGTATGGCAGTGTTGGTATTGTCACCCTCACCTTCGTGTATATTCCTTTGTTGAGCTTGTTTCAATTAAATATCTTATTCTCAAACCCTTAGTCCAGAACTATTTCCACTGGATCTCTAAATTGCATAGCAGTTTCTCCAATAGCCCTATAGTATGGCAATTTCAGTTTAATAGTTCAGAACATCTGTTAATAGTACAGGTAGGAAGTTATTTAAGTTTTGTTGGGGAGTCTGTGTATCCCCAAGCCAAAGCACAGAGGTTTTACTGCTTCCCAGAACCCTAACTTACTCACAAGTATGAGCTTTACCCTAATACGGCAATTACTTTTCACTAAAGCTCAGGAACATGCTGTTAGTAAACTAT
>NZ_LKBG01000204.1 GCF_001402945.1 Acidiplasma aeolicum | reverse complement strand
TATAAATTTTATTAAAAAAAATTATATTCTATTTTTCTATTATAAACAATGAAGGTTGTGGATGGTCATAAAAGGGAGAATATACATTTTAAGTGGACTAAAAATTTGAAGCCCATAGAATATATAGATTCTAATGAGACATTCAGAATAAAAATACCGGATTCCTCAACAGACCAGATTAAAGAATATTTCACAGATGATGATGCCAAAAATATAGATGCTTCAATGCTTGATGCTGCAGTGGGTCCATTTTTTGTAAACAATGCCGAACCAGGGGATACATTAAAGGTAACAATAAATAACTTAGAGACCGGTAATTTTGGCTGGTCCCAGACACTGCATAATTTCGGCCTTCTTTCAGAGGAATTTTCAGATGAATTAATAATATGGGAAATAAGGAACAATAAAATTAGAAGCAGAAGAAAAAATTTTCTTGAAGATATGTCTTTCGATGCAAGACCCTTTTTGGGCATAATAGGCACTGCACCACAATCCGGTGAGTTTCCCATGATTCCACCGCAGAGTTTTGGAGGCAATATGGACAACAGGCATTTAAAAAAAGGCTCTGTGCTTTATTTGCCAGTGAATGTATCTGGGGCATTAATATCATTTGCTGATCCACATG
>NZ_LKBG01000203.1 GCF_001402945.1 Acidiplasma aeolicum | reverse complement strand
CCTTTATTTTGAGCCCATCACATTGGAGCATGTATCCAATATTATTCACAGGGAATTATTAGATACAGCCAATAAAATGATGTGTTCTAATATAAATGATTTATATTTAATAATGCCCAATCTACTAGTTACAGGTGATAACAAGCTACACCATATTTTGGATAGTATTTCGTCAAAACTTAAAAAAATATTAAATATAAAGACTGATGTTATAATACTGGATGGCAATGACTTTATTTCAACACCATTTTTCACGGCTAAATACACAAAACCACCATTAGATACAATGTATGTAATCATTATAAATTCAAGTTTGGATGTTTTAGGCATTCCACAAATAGCACATGAATTTGAACATATTCATATGGGTGAACATTATGACGTTTACAAAAAATTATTTAAGGACATACAAAATATTTTTAGTTGTTACCATTTATAAATATTGTCTGTAATATTACTTTTTAAATCAGAATAAATAAAAATATGATCTAAAGGGTTAACCCTTAAAAAACCATGTGATAATGATCTGTTAATACCCTTGTCCGATTTATAGAATCTCCTTACAGGTTTTTTAAAAGAAATGAAATTTTCTTCGGTGTTAAATGGTTTAAAACTTAGATTTAAATTATT
>NZ_LKBG01000202.1 GCF_001402945.1 Acidiplasma aeolicum | reverse complement strand
GAATGCTGGCCATTGAATTGCCAATTAAATCCATTAAATACTTTGCATGGAACTGTGACTCCATATTATCCATGGATATAATCCTGTCAATGGATTCATTAATAATGGTGTAACAGGAACTTGCAGTGTCTTTTCCATCCTTAATTTCATTAACCATTCTATTAAAGTCCTGAAGCATTTTAATGTGTGCCTCCTTCCTCTGGATTGCCTCAAGCATATCAAGTGCCTGTATATTGCTTGCACCCTCCCATATAGGTGTTATTAAGGCCTCCCTGTGCCACCGTTCTATTGGAAACTCGGATAAAAATCCTATACCGCCATGGAGTTCAGTGGCCATTTCTGTAATAATTGATGATGACTCTGCTGTAATGTTTTTTACAATATGCGTCATTAACCTTGTATAATTATAATCACCGTCATATGGTGGTTCAGATTTTATGGACTTATTAAAGAGATCAATGGTTTTAAACGTCAGTGCAAGGGAACCCTCCAAGAGTATCTCCATATCCAGCAGGTCCCGTTTAATACCGGGATGGTCTATAAGCAATGAACCGAAGGTTTTTCTCTTCTTTGAATAATAATACGCCTCTAAATAAGCCTTTCTTGCAATCCCACATGCTGCTGCAGCATTATCAAGCC
>NZ_LKBG01000201.1 GCF_001402945.1 Acidiplasma aeolicum | reverse complement strand
GAATGCTGGCCATTGAATTGCCAATTAAATCCATTAAATACTTTGCATGGAACTGCGAGGCTATATCATCCATGGATAAAATCCTGTCAATGGATTCATTAATAATGCTGTAGCATGAACTGGCAATGTCCCTGCCATCTTTAATTTCATTCACCATTTTATTAAAGTCCTGAAGCATTTTAATGTGTGCCTCCTTCCTCTTTATTGCCTCAAGCATATCAAGTGCCTGTATATTGCTTGCACCCTCCCATATGGGTGTTATTAAGGCCTCCCTGTGCCACCGTTCTATTGGAAACTCGGATAAAAATCCTATACCGCCATGGAGTTCAGTGGCCATTTCTGTAATAATTGATGATGACTCTGCTGTAATGTTTTTTACAATATGCGTCATTAACCTTGTATAATTATAATCACCGTCATATGGTGGTTCAGATTTTATGGAGTTATTAAATAATTCAATGGTTTTAAACGTCAGTGCAATGGAACCCTCCAAGAGTATCTCCATATCCAGCAAATCCCTTTTAATTCCAGGATGTTCAATTAGAAGTGATCCAAATGTTTTTCTCCTCATTGAATAATAATAGGCCTCTAAATAAGCCTTTCTTGCAATCCCACATGCTGCTGCAGCATTATCAAGCC
>NZ_LKBG01000200.1 GCF_001402945.1 Acidiplasma aeolicum | reverse complement strand
ATTAATATAATAAATAAACCTTATATTATTCGAACAAAAACCTTAAATTATTTACATGAAATGTATAGTATAAAAATTACATCTTTTGAGGCATCAATATTTTTTTATTTACAGAGAACTGTATAATTAAGAATATTATTAAAATTATGGTGAACATAATTGTTGATACTACTGCCAGCTTTAAAAGCCCAGATACTGCATCCTCAAGAGCCTGAAAATATCCAAATAATACATAAAATAACATGCCATTGATGCTTATCCTGTATTTATTAAATTTTATGAAAATTCCAATAACCGCCATAATTATTAATGAGGCAGCAAACCATCCGGCAAAATTTGATAAGGGAACGCCAAAATATATGCCGGGTTTTATCCAGTGCCATAAATGCAGTGAAAACCGTGGATCGAATGATAGGTCCAATATAACCATTAAAAATGGTACCGAATACAGTCTAAAATTACCTGCAATTCCTGCAAAATAAATAATTGAAACCCAAAAAAGAGGTATTGCATATGGAACTCCATATATCCTGGGCCCAAGCAATGATGTATAATAGTATCTTCCAAAGGGATAACCCGAATTAACTCCTATTATTTCTATTAATAATGATGTAAAGTAACCCAAAAAAATAAATTTAATTGTGTTTTTTGAACCAAGATAATTTAATGAATGGTAAATATATATAAATATAAAAATGATTTCATATATAATTGCAAGTTCATACATATGGGAATACTCGTATATTAAAAGCATAATAGTGCCGAAAATTAGATATGTATATACAGCCTTCCAGCATCTTTCCATTATTTTATAATGGCAGAATAGAATTTTAATATTTTTTTTAATTCAATATTTAAATCATAATATTTTTATAAAAATATATTCTAAGGTGTTTAAATGAATCTATCATATTTAATAATTATAATATTCGTCTTATTTATAGCCATAAGAAGAATGTATTCCGGTTTAAATGGCAGAAAATTCAGGGCATCAAGGATTTTTTCCCTACCATTAATTTATGCAATTTTGCTTCTATTCTCACTTGAGGGAATTTATTCAAATTTAGATTACATAATTCTTGTTCTTGTCCTAATATTTCCAGGAATACTATTTGGCCTGAGGCTTGGGGATAACATTGAATTTTTTTATAGAAATAACAGATTGTATTATAAAAGGTCGCAGGCAATAATGGCATTCTGGCTTGCATCATTTATTGCCAGAATATTTCTTTTCCTGTTATATCCATTAAATATCCTTGCAGGATTTATTATCGATTTAATACTGGCATTTACACTTGGACTTATAATAGGCGAATCATTAACATTGTACAGCAGGTACCGGGAATTTTTAAATTCAAACAGGGATTTAAATGGGGGGCAATAATTTTTTTAAAACCATCCCCTGGGAGGCCATTTTATTGGATTAAAAATTAACAATTTTAAATAAATAATTACTCACAATCATTTGAATATAAAGGTATTTCCTAAATATTAAATATTACATGCATATACAGTTATGAAAGTGATAATATGCACGTTGTAAAAGTTGGTGGCTCAATACTTAAGGGCAGTGAGGATCTGGCCCTTATAAGAAACAAAATAGAGGCCTGTGAAAAATGCATTATTGTCACTTCCGCCATGCGGAACGTGACGAATAATCTAATAGAAGCTATTAATACAAGGAACACAGGTATTATTGACACAATTTTTACAAGGCATATGGAGCTTATGAATAACTTCTATGATAAAGATTCATATTTCAATTTATTAGCATTTAAGAATGATGTGCTTAACAATCTCTTGCGTCCTGATACGCCTGAAAACCGTGATTTAATTCTGTCATACGGAGAAAAAATGGCCGTTATGGTATTATATTCATATCTAAAGCACCACGGCCTTGATGTTGATTATTATATAGAGCCATTTATAGTAACAGATGATAATTTTGGTGATGCCTCATGTCTTTATAAATATACGGAGGAAAATTTAAAAAACATGGAGTTTAAACATAAAATAACTATAGTACCTGGATTTACCGGAAAAACCCTTTCAGGAAAGGTTACAACCCTTGGCCGGGGTGGCAGTGATTACACTGCTGTATTGCTTGGCAGATTTCTACATTGCAGTGTCAGATTAATAACTGATGTTCCAGGGATAATGACATATGACCCCAAGGTCTTTCCCGACGCAAGAACATTGCCAGAGGTATCAATTAAAGAGGCCATAAAAATGTCCTATGTGGGGGTTAAAAATTTTAATTATAAAACATTCAGTCCTGCAATAGATTCAGATATAGAGATAACAATAGAAAGCCTTTATGAGGAGGGTAAAACAGTAATAACACATAATGAAATAAAAACAATAAAATGCATAGCATTAACAGGTACATACGGGAATAAAAATATGCTGGTATTCATAGGCCATGGCCTTTCTGAGGTTGACACAAGCTCGCAGATATTAAATGCCATAGGTAAAACCCATTTATATCACCTTGACGACACATCATTATCAGTAATAATGGATGAGGATCTTGAGAAAAATAAAAGATATCTTTCAGAGGTTCCATTATGGACAAAATAAAAGTATCAATACTTGGATCAACCGGTGTTGTTGGTCAGAAAATGTTAAGAATACTTGAAAATCACCCATACATAGATGTTGTTAACCTCTCGGCATCAAGATCAAAGATCGGAAAAAAATATTCAGAATCAGTGGCATGGGTTGAACCCGGGGATATACCAGAAAGGTTCAGGGATATGAAAATGGTTTCAACAGACCCGGAGGACCATAAAAATGTGGATTATGTTTTATCAGCACTCCCGCCTGAGGTTGCAGAGGATATAGAGATAAAATTGATAAAAAACGGAATTAATGTAATATCAAATGCGTCTCCATTTAGAATGGCAGAGAACATACCATTAATTAATCCTGAATTAAATTATCAGCATCTGGAACTGCTTGAAAAAATGGATACAAAATTTGTGAAAAACCCAAACTGCACATCCACTATAATGTCCATGCCCATGGTTGAGGTTTTAAGGCATGATTACAAAAAAATTACACTGTCGACACTTCAGGCAGTCAGCGGTGCCGGATTCACAGGACTTTCATATATGTCCATAGATGATAATATAATACCGTATATACATGGGGAGGAGGAAAAAATACCTGCAGAAATATCAAAAATGTTTGGCTTTGTAAGCAATAATAAAATAATAAACAGGGAACTTAACATGTATGTAACATCTGTTAGGGTGCCTGTTAAGGTTGGGCATATGGGCATAATGAATATTGAATTTAACGATGATATTGATATTGAAAACTTTAAAAATTCATTAAGGAATTTCACACCACTAAAAAAATTTAAAAATCTCTACACTGCACCCAAAAACCCTGTTATTATACATGATGAGGAAAACAGGCCGCAGCATAAGATGGATCTAAGCAATGGTATGGAAATACATGTTGGCAGGCTGGAATATAAAAATAAAAACCTGCGCATGGTAATACTCGGTGATAATCTTGTCAGGGGTGCAGCAGGTATAACGGTGCTCACACTTGAAACAATGAATGAAATGGGTGTTGCGTAAAATTTAATAAAATTTTATAAATAATTTAATAATTCCCCAAGGTTATTTATCACAGCAAAGGCATTTTCATTTAATATTTTATCATCAGAATTAATTGAAAGAAATCTATCAGTGGAGACAAGCATTGAGTAATCACCGGCAGAATCACCAACTGACAAAGTTTCCTTTTTATCTATTCCACTGGCCCTTATAATTTTATTTATAACTATATCCTTTCTGTCCGGGATTACACTAATCCTTCCGGCAGGGATTATATATCCATTATCATCAGTTAGTATTTCATTTGCATATACATAATTAATTCCATATTTTGCCCCTATTTTTTCAGCAAGCCATGAAATTCCACCGGACACTATTGCTGTTTTTACAGACATCTTCCTTAAGGATGACATTACATTGTCAAAGCAATTCCTTATTTTTATCTCATCAAGTATGTTTATTATGGTCGATTTTTTAATTTTACCAAACTTTGCCATCCACATTTTAATATCCAGCTCGAAGAACTCATCATATGAAATTTTTCCATCCATGTACATTTTATAATTCTGGGAATTGTCAACACCAAGCCTGGAATGCACATAATGCCAGCTGCTCTTCTCCCTTGTAATCACACCATCCATATCAAAAAATACCATTTTTGTTTTCATACTAATATGTCCTTGAAAACATTGATAATTTTCCATCCCTTCCGCATACTATGCATTTTCCTGATGTTTTATCATTGTAAATATTGCCAAGTGCAGCCTTTTCTGTAAGCGCCTCTATCTTATCAGAGCATTCTTTTGATCCGCACCAGTAGGCCCTAACCATATACTCATTTTTCATGTCATCAATGGATTTTGCCATGTGGATGTTATCATTAAAAAATTTTAATGAATGACTCTTAATATCATCATTTACTGTTTTAAGATAATTTTCAACATCCCTAAGGTTCTGTCTTGATATCTTAATCTTCTTCTTCTGTGTTCTAAGTGATAATGTTATCATATTTTCATTATATTCCCTGCTGCCAATCTCAATTCTTAGTGGAACGCCCTTCATTTCCCAATCATTATACTTGTATCCAGGTGTATAATCGCGTTCATCAATATCAACCCTGTAACCCATATTCTTCAGGTCATCCATTATTGTTCTGGAGTATTCAAGAATTTTATCATATATTTCACCGGGAATTGGCACTATAATTATCTGAACAGGTGCAATCCTGTATGGAAGTATTAAACCCTTATCGTCACCGTGAATTCCAATAACTGCTGCAAGCAATCTTTCACTGAGACCGAATGTTGTCTGTGAAACATATTTAAGATCGCCATTCTCATCAAGATATTTAATATTGTAATTTCTGGCAAAGTTTTCGCCATACTCGTGAATTGTGCCAACCTGCAGGGACCTGTATCCCGGCATTGGCGTATCAAAGGCTATTGAATATTTTGCACCGGGAAATTTATCCCATTCAGGCCTTACATCCAGTGAATATTCAAGGCATAGTTCTGATGCAATTTTTTTCCATATATCAAGATATTCATTCATCTGTTTTTCAGCATCATTATAATCTTTATGCGCGGTATGTGCCTCATAAAAATGTATTTCCCTGACACGTATAAATGCCCTTGTGTGCTTTGTTTCATACCTGTAAACACTAACTATCTGATAAATTTTAAATGGCAAATCAGTATGTGACCTTATCCATAAAGGAAACATTGTATACATTGCGGATTCACTGGTTGGTCTCAGGGCCAGATCCACATCAAGTGTGTCCTTACCACCCTTTGTAACCCAGTAAATTTCATTTTCAAATCCCTTAACATGCTCGAATTCAACCTCAAGCTGCTTTCTGGATATAAGTACTGGAAAGCTTACCTCCTGGAATTTTTTTTCATCTGAATATTTTCTAATGATATCATCAATTAAATGCATTATTTTTAGCCCATAGGGCATCCATATATTCATTCCCTTAATTTCATACCTTTTATCGGTAAGCCCGGCGAGCTCAATAATTTCATTGTACCATTCACTGAAATTCTCTTTTTTGTTTTCCATTTTACCTGTTATAATTTATGATTATATATTGTTTTTGTGCAGTTTTAATCCTGTTATTATAAAAATGGTAAATAAAAAATATTTATGTTAATAATTTATATCAACATTCTTTGTTTCTATGCCATGCACATACCACGTTGCCGCACCTACAGCACCAAGACCCCAGAGGAATACATTCAGGAGTATAAACTGTGAAAGGCTGAAGGAACTTGTGGCATAAACAAGAATTGGATAAACAATCATTGGGCCAAGCCT
This sequence comes from Acidiplasma aeolicum, assembly GCF_001402945.1. Classification (GTDB taxonomy): domain Archaea; phylum Thermoplasmatota; class Thermoplasmata; order Thermoplasmatales; family Thermoplasmataceae; genus Acidiplasma; species Acidiplasma aeolicum. The sequence continues at coordinate 7,893 of NZ_LKBG01000200.1, read as the reverse complement.
TACCGTGCCTATAAAGGTTCCGCGCATTTTTGTTGGAAATAATTCAGGTTCAAGGGTGGTTCTGGAAGCCCATCCAAACTCGCTCATCATCATATTTATGAACAGTAACGGAAAGAATACATATAAATTCCTAAGATATGGCACAAGGATGTATATTAAAACTGTGCTTGCAAAGCCAATAGAATATGAGTAAAGTGTAAAAAATTTCCTTCCAGATGAAATCAGTGGTGCTGCTATAAATCCGGCTGCAGAGGCACCAACAAGTGCAACAAAAATAATCATGTTATCGGTGTATGCCCCCGGGAATTCATATGGGCCAATAATATACGCCATAAGTCCAAATGTGGTATATTGGGATATTGCAATGGATAATAGAACAAAAAAGCTTAACCTGTAGGATGGTTTTTTCTGTTTTATCCCTTCAGTATCTATATAAAGCTCCGATTTCTGCATTTCGGATTCCCTTTCCATGCCACGGGATTCAAGCCATTTATATGATTCTGGAAGCCTTATTCTTGCGAAAACCATTATTATTATTAAGACTGCTGCGGAGCTTAATAAAATAATCCTGTCATATAAAGTATTTGAGGTTATCAGGAACATACCCGCAATTAATGCGCTTCCAATATTGTCAAAATCAGCTATTATTGTAAGCCATTTGGCACGTTGTGATACAGGGGAATCCTCAGATATAAGGGATAATGAAGGTATTTCCTCACCACCAACTCCAAACTCGGCTATCATTAAACCTATGGCAAGTGGAATAAATGTATAGCTTAATGAAATTATTACTATTCCAGCACTGTATAGTACCATTGTTATTATGAATATTTTTTTCCTTCCAAGTATGTCCGACAGAATCCCCATTAAGAAGTTGCCGAATGGAACAAATATTGGCCCAATCAAAAGCACGAATACCTTAAGCGATTTTGGAAGAACACCAATGATTGACCCTGAGGCTGCCAGTGGTCCTAATGTGCCGACAATCCCCCAAAATGTTAACCCAGACGAGCTGGAAAGAAGCATGTATTTCTGCTTCTGGGTTAACATAAATTCCACCATTTTTTAAAATACACAACCATAGCCATCTCCCTCCGCCGGTTCTGACCGGATCAGGTTCCACGGGTCGATCCCAATCCTCTCAGCCAATTTAATGGCTCCCCGGTAAAAAATAAATATATATATAATATATAAATGTTTCCAATATTAATTAATTATGCCATACCCCTTAATTCAGGGATTTTAAAATTGTAATTATTTTTTATTGAAAAATTCATTAATTTTTTTTCTTGTCTCTCCAGACGAAAATAGGAGGCCAAATAATGATGCCTCGTAATCCATGTCAATGTTAATTGAATTCATAAATGATTTATTTACAGCCCTTTTTGCAAATATAACAGTTTCTATAGGTTTTTTGGCAATCATGCTGGCAATCCTTAACGCCTCATTGTGTGCATCATCTGATATAATGTCAACAAGGCCAAAATTATAAGCTGTCTGTGCATCTATTTTCTCTCCGGTCAGTATCATGTAAAGTGCCCGGTTTCTGCCTATGACATGGGGAAGTATTACATTGCCACCGGCACCTGCGTTTACACCGATGTTTATTTCAGGCTGGCCCAGCTGGGCATTTTTACTGCACACCCTTATATCAGTGGATAATGAAAGTTCAAGGCCGCCACCAAGCACATAGCCATTTAAAACAGATATAACAGGAACATTATAATCTCTAAAATAAAATGCAAGTTCGTTTAATTTTCTATGGAAGGAATATGCATCAATTGGGTTTAAATCCCTGAACTGTTTTATATCTGCACCAGCTGAAAAATTCCTTTTACCCTCAATTATAACACACCTTGCGGTATCCTTTACCTCCTCCATGGCATTTTTTATATCATTGACCATGTCCAAGGTAAGGGTATTAAGCTTTTCCTCACGTTTAAAATAAATTATGGAAACATCGCCTGATACCAAATCTATGTTGTTATACATGAATATTTATAGCAAGAGTTACTTATATATTTTTTTATCAGGTCAATAAAAATGCATATTAACCAGATATTAATAATCGCATGTGGATTGCAGTAAAACGGCTATTGTATGTGCATCAATAAGCGGTATTAGGGTTGCAGATATAATTAATAATCACATGCATGCTAACGTTTATGTTCCATGCAGGTTAAAATATCCTGGGGATTTTCATTGTTATGATGATATTAAAAAGGAAATAAAATCCATATTCAATAATTATGATTGCATTATTATGGTTATGGCACTTGGTGCTGCCATAAGAATTATTGCGCCATTTTTAAGGAGTAAGTTTAACGATCCAAGAATCATATCTGTGGATGATAATGGAAAATTTTCAATCAGCATGATATCCGGACATCGCGGCGCAAATGACCTTGCATTATATGTTTCCGGCCTGCTTGGAGGTGAGGCAGTAATTACAACAGCATCAGAGATTTCCGGTGTAATGTCTCCGGAGGTTATTGCATATAAATACGGAATGAAAATAATGAATAAATCAAGAATTAAATATGTAACCTCTGAAATAATAAATAATGGCGGTTTTAGGCTAATAAACAGAACAGGCATCCATATAAACATTTCTGGGTCTGGGGGGAAAAATTACGGGATTATAATCACATATATTAAGGAGAAAAGCACAAATTTTGTCGTTATGGTTCCAAAAGTTCTTGTAATAGGAATAGGCTTCTCAACGTATGCAAATTTTAATTCACTTAAGGACCATATTAAATTTGTTTTTAAGCAAAAAGGATTTTATATTTCATCGGTTTATGCCATTGCAACAATAGATATAAAGTCAGATAACGATGATATTAAAAAAATTGCAAAATGGCTTAATGCCAGAATTTTCTTCTTTGATAATAATACATTAAATAAATATTCTTCCTACAGGTCTGAAACAGTTTATAAGTATACCGGTGCCTATTCTGTTGCCAATGCCGCCGCAAGGGCGGCATCAAATAATGGCAATGAGATTATACGTGCAGAAAAGTTTAAGGATGCTGTAATATCGGTGTTTGAATATGAAAATAAATAGCATTATTGTGGCTGCACCATCCAGTGGGTCTGGTAAAACAACCGTTTCAATGGGATTAATATACGCACTTAAAAAACTGGGATACAGCGTAAAGGCATTTAAAATTGGCCCGGATTATATTGATTCCGGATACCAGTCATTTGTTTCAGGAAATCCATCAGATAATCTGGATTCATGGATGGGATCAAGATCCATTGTAAGGGACATTTTTTTCAGGAAATCACAGGGTTATGATATTTCCATAATAGAGGGCGTCATGGGGCTCTATGATGGCAAGGATTATAATTCAATACGTGGCAGCACAGCCGAAATAGCTTCAATACTAAAAATTCCTGTTATTATTGTTATAGATATATCATCAATGGCCAGAACTGCAGCGTCAATCATAAACGGACTTAAATCCCAGGCCAGGGGTTTCAGGATAGCCGGGGTAATCTTAAACAGGGCGGGAAGTGATTATCACTGCTTAATTGTTAAAAAGGCAATAGAGTCATTATCAAATGTAAAGGTTCTTGGATGTATTAAAAAAAATAATGATTTAAGTTTAAGTTCAAGGCATCTGGGGCTTATTCCATATATAGAGGGTTACAGGAATAAGGATTATCTGGAATCACTTGGCAATGAAATTATAAAATCTGTGGATTTAAATTCTGTTCTTTCAATATCTAAAAAATCTCATTCAGGTAATTATAATGTAAAAGAAAGAAAGAACAGAAATATTAAAGTCTCCATAGGCGTGGCATATGACCGCGCGTTTAATTTTTATTATGATGAAAATCTAAAACTGCTTGAGCATTATGGTGCAGAAATAAAATATTTTAGCCCCATGGAGTCAGAAAATATCCCAGACGTGGATGGTATTTACATAGGCGGCGGATTCCCTGAGGTTTATGCCAGCGATCTGGAAAAAAATAAAACTGTATTAAAGGAAATTAAAAAGCTTGGTAATGATGGCATGCCAATTTTTGCAGAATGTGGAGGCTACATGTATTTATCAAAGTCAATAGAATATAATAATCAGAGGCATTTCATGGCCGGCATAATAGACTCTGATATTTATATGGATAAACTTGTTCTTGGATACCGCACTGTTGAATCATTATCGGACAACATACTCTTTAAAAAGGGTTATAAAATACGGGGTCATGAATTCCACTATTCAAAAATAAAATACAATGTGGAAAATAATTATGCCTATAATACCAGTTCAGGTCCGGATGGCTTTTATACCGAAAATATTCTGGCAGGATATTCACACCTTTACTTCCCGTCAAATAAAAAAATTCCTGAAAGATTTGTATCATCGTGCCATAAATATCATAAAAGGTAATAAGATCAGGACATTACCTGATCTATTGTAAGCATGTTAATTTGAACGTCCGTATTTAATTCCTTAAGCAGATTCCCTGTAAGTATGCCCACAACAGTATCTGATGCGTCAAGAACTCCCTTTTCCCGAAGTTTTTTAACACCTGCAAGTGATGTTGCCGATGCTGATTCGCAGCCAATACCCGCACGGTCTATAATTTTCTTTGCCTCAAGTATTTCAGCATCGCTTACCCTTTCAACAATGCCATGTGAGAATTCTATGGACCTTTTTGCCTTAATATAATTCACCGGATTTCCTATTTTTATGGCACTTGCAACCGTTTCCGCCCTTACGGGGTGAAGTGTTTCCTCATGGTTGTTTATATAATTATAGAACGGGCTTGCCCCCTCGGCCTGCACCGCTATAAGCCTTGGAACATAATCTATCATACCCATTTCCCTCATTTCTATGAGTGCCTTCCCAAATGCTGATGTGTTCCCAAGATTTCCTGCAGGAAATGATATAAAATCAGGCCTCATTTTTTCCATTATTTCATATATGATTGTCTTCTGGCCCTCAATTCTCCATGGATTAAGGGAGTTCAAAACATAAAAATCAGATCTTTTTTTTAGTGTTTCCCGGAGGTTTGACATGGCGGTATCAAAATCACCATCTATATTTACTATATTTGCCCCATATGAATATGCCTGAAGCAGCTTATTTTTTGATATCTTTTTGCTTGGTATAAACACATAGCTGTCTATTCCGGCATATGCACTGTAGCTTGCTGCAGATGCGGATGTATTGCCTGTTGAGGCGCATAATGTTTTTTTAAAGCCCTGCCTTATTGCCTCAGAAACTGCAACTGTCATACCACGATCCTTAAATGAACCTGTTGGATTTTCACCCTCATGTTTCATATAAATATTTTTAATTCCCGAGTATTCGGATAATTTCGGATGGTGATAAATATTTGTATCACCCTCCATTTTTGTAATAATCTGATTATTATTAAGGACAGGGTGAACAATTTCCTTATATCTCCAGACACCCTTCATTGATGTTTTTTTAAAATTTGCAATATCCTTCTGGATAACATCGAGTATGTTACCGCACCTATCACAAACATAGCTGTTCCTTTCAATTTGATACTCACTGCCGCAAACAGGGCATTTTAATATAGAATATGGCATCTAAGGGTTAATATTTATAAATATAAAATAGTTTTGCATTGCTATTAATATATCTATTTAAATGCTTAAAATATTCAAATTTAAACGGGCCAGAATACCCTTGCAAGCTCAACTATAACTGCCATGGCAATTGCTATGTATATTATAAGCTTTGGATCAAGAGCTGGACCCTTAATCTCCTCCTCATTAAAGTAACGTATTAAACCTGCCCCAGACTGAAAATTTTCATTCTGGTTATCCTTAGCCATAGTTTTATAAGTAATTGATGGGATTTAAATTTTTCTAATTTAATTTTTAGTGTTTCAAAAATTCCTTGAAATTACCTCGGGTGGACCTGCAACTTTTAGAAACACGGGGTTTGCATTAAAGTTTTTCGCCTCATCAGCCACCTTATTCATATTTTTCTTTTCAACAGCCACAAATACATTGGTACCACCGGTTACTATATATGCGTTCCAGAAGTTATTCTTCAGCTCCTTTACACGTTCAATGAAATTTTTCATTTCTCCTGTTATAATATGGACACCAACATCGTTTAAAAGTCTGTGGTAATCATTAGTATCATTCTCTGCCAGTTCAAAGATCTTTTTTATATCCCTTTCCTGAGCCAATTTCTCAAGTTCCTTTGCCTTTTTTTCAGAATTTTTTACCCTCTCCGGGTATTCTGGATGTTTAATTATATTTTTATGTATAACATCCGACGGTTGCCTATTATCACTGAAGTGGCATCCCACAATAACATAATCATCAAATGCATCTGCATCCAGAATATGGTCTGTGAGTGATTCCTTTCCATTTGCATGATTAATTGTTAATCCTCCATATAGGCTTCTGCCTGCACTTTCTGATATTTTTTGCAGATCATTTTCGAATGTAAATATGTTTATATTGTATTCAAAAATGGATTCTATGCATATACCTATGGCCGCAGCGCCGGCATCCGAACTCCCACTGAGAACATTAACATTCTCTGATATAAATGATATATTCATATCATCATCCTCACCGGCACGCATTAAAATCTCATGTTTGTACTTATCTATTACCCTAAATGGTGATCTTTCAGAATTCACATCAATATCCTTGCCATTTACGATTCCCTTTTTATTTTTTGATATATATAAATCAGTTTTAACATATATTTCATTATTTAGGCCTGTATAGGCTATTCCGGCTGTAGTATGCAATGGCAGTCTGTTTATTTCATCTGAAACGCCACCCAGAAGTATTATGCCTATTGTTGGATATGCCCTTGCCTCAACATATTTTGTATCCATGCGACCTAATTATCTTCAAATTTAAAGTATTTTCGTAATATATTTTTAAACTTTATTTAAATCAGCTTTTCGTCGAAATTATTACCGATACTATAATTAATGCGAAGCCAAGATACTGAACAGGTTTTAAAAAAATATTTAAAAACGTTGACGACGTAATGGCTGCCATAAACGGTTCCATTGTGGCCGCAATGGATGTTTTTGTGGAGCTTACTTTTTCCCTGGATGAAATTACCAGCCAGAAAGAAAGTGCAGTGCCAATAATCCCAATAAAGAGAATAAGTGAAATAACCCCAATAAATTCCGCTTTTATATACGAATCGAACAAATACATTTTATTTAATGAAAATGGAAGCGTCACTATTCCACCAATTAAAAGTGCATAGCCTATTGATGAGCTGCTACCATTTTTTGAGATTACATTACCGGACATTATTATGTATGCTGCAGCAGTTACAGCTGAGATCATTCCAAAAATAATACCGTAAATATTAATTAAAATATTTTTATCGCTAAATGGAAAACCAGAAATAAGTTCAATTAAACCAAATATTGCAAAGGCCGTCGAAATAATTATATATCAATTATATATCTATCAACCCGAATAATTTTTTTAAAAATTTCATAAATGAAAATAATTGGCAGAAAAAGGTACTGTATAAGCGTTGCTGTTGCTGCATTTGTATATTTTATTGTTTCAATATATGAAATCTGTACGGGCATAAGACCGGCGAAGGTAAATACCAGAAAATTTTTTACATCCTTCCTTGGTATCCCTGCCCTGAATATTATTATAATAAAAATGCCACCTATTAACATGCGTAGAGATGACAATAATATGGCGCTGAAATGATACCTTATGAATAATGCAGATGAGGCCGTGCCCGAGAATCCCCAGAAAGAGGATCCAACCAATGCGTAAAGAAACCATTTCCCAGTTTTGCTGGACATACCGGTCAATTTCAACAATATATAAAAACTATTATTATGTCCATGTTCATTATTTTTTTAATATTTACAGAAATTATTATAATTTTTAAAACAAAT
>NZ_LKBG01000199.1 GCF_001402945.1 Acidiplasma aeolicum | reverse complement strand
TCTTCTTACAACTATGACCTTTTCAATTGATTTAACCCCTGACCTCACAGAGTTAGGTGTGTTTTTAAGATTCATGTACTTATCCCTGCTTATGGATTGGTCCTCCGTTATAACGATACTGCTTTTGTATCCTCAATTCTTTCAAGTAGTGCATTTGCAGAAAATCCTGAGAATATTATATTGTATATGGCACCTATTCTATAACATGCATATACTGAAATAAACGCTTTCGGTATATTTGACATGTAAATGGCAACAACATCACCCTTTTTTACACCGATTTTCTGTAGGCCTATGGCAAATCTTGATACATAATCCTTTAGTTCCCCATATGTTATTTTTCGTTCTTTACCATCATAGCTTACCCATATTATGGCAGTTTTATCTGGATTTTTCATGGCATTTCTGTCCACACAATTATAAGAAACGTTAGAATAGCCTCCTGTAAAAAATACAAATTCGGGAAAGGTTCATCTAATAACTTTATCATATTTTTGTACCACTCAAATTTTGATGCAATGCAGTCCCAGTATTTTTCAGGGTTAATTGTGGAATCAGCATAAAATTTTTTATAATCATCCTCAGAACCAAATTCAGGCATTCCCCCATTTTCCTTTATGGCTTTTATTAATGTACTTTTAGAA
>NZ_LKBG01000198.1 GCF_001402945.1 Acidiplasma aeolicum | reverse complement strand
AACAATATCGACATAAGAGATTCCATTTTTAAGTATTTTCCATTTAGGCTCAACGAAGCACGTGGTGACAAAGAGAAATTTATAGTTATACCAGAAATAATTAGGGAAGGTAATGACTTTTACTTTTCACCTGATTCCATTATTGACCCGGTGGCATTCACCTATAGCGATAATAAGAAGGCACTAATGCCAATATCGCTTAAAATCCAAACCTTAAGGGATGATGGGATTAATGGCATTATCTCATATTGTCCAAGATGTAACAAATTTTATAGTTATTCGAAAGATAAATGTGCTAGCTGCAATATGGGACTAACTAAAGTTTCTGTATATGCCACACCAGAAGTTGAAAATAATGTAAGTAGTGATAAGTGGGATTCTATATCAAACAATGTGTACATGTCCAATTTTTCCCAGGCAACTATTCTATTAAAAGGCGTTTCCATGAGTATAAGAGAGTACTATTATAACGTAGATGCAAAGGAGCACCGCCCTACACGTAATATTAGTCTACTTAAAGTAATGGCTAGAAAACCTTATGGATATCAGATCACAACAAACTCATTAAAAATCAAGATAAGCGATGGAATAATAACTGAACTCCTGAAAAAGTACACAACACAGGAGTGGATTTCAGGCAGCTTCTTTC
>NZ_LKBG01000197.1 GCF_001402945.1 Acidiplasma aeolicum | reverse complement strand
AATAAGTATCCTAATATAATATATAATACTGAAATAAAGTTAGGTGAATTATTAAAATTCTATGATTATCCATCAAGAATAAGGAATTCATTAAAATCAACCAATGCAATAGAAAGAATGAATGGGGAAATAAGAAGAAGGATAACAAAAGTATCATCATTCCCTGATGAAGATTCAGCAATGAAGATATTCTATTTAAAATCAATAGAATTCAATTCAAAGCATGCATTCAGGAAGATGAACGGCTCCTATAAATGCAATGATGAGATTAAGGAGATGTTCAATAGGAGATACCCTTTATAAATACACATAATATGGCACACGATCCTCATTTGCAGGTTTTTCAGCATATCATTAAATATTTTCATAATAAGTGAAAAGTAAATCATCACATAAATATGACATGATAGGACAATATTTAAGTATTGGAAACTGGAAAGTAATAAAAATAATAGGTATATAATAAATTTATTGCTTATCAGTATTGTTCAGTTTACTTTTATAGCTATGTATTACTTTATCAATGTCATCAGTAATTATATGAGATCTTAAATAATATGATACAGCATTTATCTCTAATAATCTAAGTTTTTTTGATAAATTTGATTTTGTGGTATTGTAATTATCAGCTAAAAATTTTAAATTAGATTT
>NZ_LKBG01000196.1 GCF_001402945.1 Acidiplasma aeolicum | reverse complement strand
GTTTGTAAATATAATAATTCATGATGAAACAAGAGAAAAATTAAACAAATTAAAATCTACTCCGAGAGAAAGCTATAATGATGTTATAGTAAAATTAATAAATGAACATGATAGAAGCAAGGAAGAATAAAATAAAAGATTCGTTGAATAAAACCAAAATTAAAAGAAAATCTCAATCAGCAGTAATTATAAAAGCAAAGCTCGACAGTGATAAGCTAAATACCAGCACATCAAGGATATTAAGGAGAATATTTTTGGAGGCTAAATGGTTATACAATTATATTATAAATAAGGAATTTAACAATGATATTTTTAATATGGATTACAAGGTAAATAAAGTACCAGTGTATGTAAAGGACCATTATGAAATAAGGGATTTAAAATATTTATCATCACAGATTAAGGAAGAAATTATTGATAGAACCATGGATAATATTAAAGGATTATCAAAATTAAAGGAAAATGGATATAAAACAGGGAAATTAAAATTTAAAAAATATATAACATCAATACCATTGAAACAGTATAACAATACATATAAAATAATAAACAACAATTATATTAAAATACAGGGAATAAAGCAGAAACTAAAGGTAAATGGATTATATAATTTAAATATATTGGAACCGGCAAATGCATTGTTAATAAATAAAAACAAT
>NZ_LKBG01000195.1 GCF_001402945.1 Acidiplasma aeolicum | reverse complement strand
TATTATTCTTTTTTATTTTGTAAATATAGTATATTAAAGCAAACGAATATATTATAATTATAAAAGCTCAAAGATATATACCTAAAAGCCATTTAGTTAGTATTGCAGCTACTAACTCGTAAACCATTAAAATTAGTAAAGCCATGTTAAAATACAAAGATTTTTTTATCTTTTCCATTTTATCACTGATATATTAAAGTCATTATAAGAACTATGTATTACTGATAGTGTAGCAAAAACCAAACCAACCAGTGCTTCTATAAGAGAGCCCAATGTCAGAAGTACATAAAGTTCAACAATCATGATTAATGCTATATAACCAACAATACATACTGCAAACCACCTGTTATTGGCCATAGCTATTCCTTAAGTTTTATTTATTTCCATATTTTTTATGTTATTATTTGTTAACTTCAGTATATTATTCATTGCCAATGCAATATATGAATATTCTATTCCGAATTTATTTAATGTATTGTTATTGGAATTCATATAAGTAAATGAAATTAATTCCATACTGTTTATTAAGTTTTTCATTAATTTGAGATTTTGTGCTTGTTTTTTATAATATATACAAATATTAACACAATAACTACTAGTATTATATAGGGTGTCCAAACATACGTCAACTCACTATGTACATTATTTTCCTCCCTGAATT
>NZ_LKBG01000194.1 GCF_001402945.1 Acidiplasma aeolicum | reverse complement strand
CCGCAAGATTTATTTCTGGAACAAGCGTCATGCCTATTATATCACCAAATGTATGAAATAATTTTGATTCAGCCCTTGTTGAAAACCTTGGGCCCTCTATGCATACATACGTTCCGGAACTGTGTATATTATAATTTAATGATTTTCCGGTTTCATATATTTTTCTGCTTATCTCCGGGCAGAATGGGTCTGCCATTGATATATGATAAACATCCGGGCCATCATAAAAGGTTAAATCACGCCTTCTTGTCAGGTCAATAAACTGATCGGGCACAACGATATCGCCAGGGCTGTAGTCCTCCTTTAAAGAGCCAACTGCATTAAGCCCAATAATTCGCTCAACGCCAATATGCTTTAATGCCCATATATTTGCCCTGTAATTGACCCTATGCGGTGGAATTGTGTGCTTTTTACCATGCCTTGGAATAAATGCAACCTCAACACCATTTATTCTTCCAATCTCGATCTTATCTGATGTTTTGCCATATGGCGTATCAACATCAACAGTCTCAGTTTCCGTCATTAATGTGTAAAGGCCACTTCCTCCTATTATGCCTATATATGTCATTATGTATCCCGTTAATTTATATGCTATATTGTGAAATGCTAAGCATTGAGAGTTTTTCGTGTATCATATTCATGCCTATGTTTATGCTGTACTC
>NZ_LKBG01000193.1 GCF_001402945.1 Acidiplasma aeolicum | reverse complement strand
TATAGACATCAGGGACAACATCGAGGCCAAAGGGGATATTTCACTCCAGCATTGGTTTTATGGTTGTTCCTACCATTATGTAAAATACTCCGTAAATTTAAAGGAAAATGATATTTACTGGTGCACTGCAGATGTTGGCTGGCTTAAATTTCCCATTTATGAGCTTGCTGGTGCCCTTGCACACAATGGCACGGTAATAGCCTAAGAGGGCGCTCTGGATTATCCTTCAATAGAACATTTTTATGGAATTATTGAAAAATACAGAGTAACAAAAGTGTTTAGGGCACCAACACTGCTGAGGATGCTTGCAAGGTATGGCAGGGAGGCAGTAAAAAATCATGATCTCTGGTCATTAAGATTAATTTCCATTGTTGGTGAGCCAATTGACATAAAAACATGGCACTGGATTTATAAAAATATTGGAAATGAAAAAATAGAGATTAATAATACATGTGGCCAGACAGAAGCAGGTGGTACATGAACATCCTTAATCATGGGGATAACATCTGCCAGACCAGGTTCATGTGGGCTGGCACTGCCAGGACATGCATATGCAATTCTTGATAAAAATGGGAATCATGTGAGTCCAGGAACCATAGTAACACTGGTGTTAAAACAGCCATTTCTATCTCTTGCACGTGATGTCTGGAATAACCATGAAAGGT
>NZ_LKBG01000192.1 GCF_001402945.1 Acidiplasma aeolicum | reverse complement strand
GTGTGCCTGATTCTATTATGTCTGAAATTTCCTCGGTCTTATATCCAGAATGTACAGATAACAGATAGAATATTATGGCCACGAGTATCACAATAATGAAATCATACGGGTACGGGAATGTGTTGGTTCCTCCATAATCTGCTTCACCAAGGTATGAAAGTGCGTCAAGAACTAGTATGTATAACGGAACCCAGTATCCTGCCTTTATATTCTCTTTTGTGAATACATTTACAACCTTTTTTGTTGCGAGCAGGACGAGATAAACAGCTATACCAAGGAATATTCCTATTGAAAGTATTCCGACAGTTGGCCAGCCAGACCAGTAAACTATAAGTGTTGCTCCTATGAAGGATATTGGTGCCAGCACCTTTGCATATGGTAATTTAAACGGCCTTTTAAGCTCATCTGCCTCCCTTCTGAATACCATCAGCGCCGATCCGCCCACTATGTATGTAAATGCTGTGGCACCTGTAATTAAACCAACAAGGGCATACCAGCTTGGGAACGGTGCTAAAAATATCAATCCTATTATTACTGAGACTATGATTGGTATTATTGGCACCCTTGTTTTTTTGCTTACCCTTGAAAGTGCTGCAGGGAAGTACCCATTTTCGGCAAGGCCAAATAATGTTCTTGTGGATGTGCCGGCGTAAACGTTTAATGTTCCTG
>NZ_LKBG01000191.1 GCF_001402945.1 Acidiplasma aeolicum | reverse complement strand
GATGGTGCATACAGAAAGGGCAAATTAATAGATTTAAAGAATATAGTGGACCGTGCTGCTGATTTAAGCACCGGCATAGACAATGTAATAGTTGTAAGGAATGCAAATAATAAAATAAGCATGGTCAGTGACCGTGATTATTACTATGATGAAATTCTGGAGGATTCATATGTTGAACCCGAAAGGATGGATTCAAATGACCCATTATTTATTCTATACACATCGGGAACAACAGGAAAGCCAAAGGGCATAGTGCATGGCAATGGCGGATATCCTGTGTGGGTTGCAAACACACTTAAATGGGCATTTGATCCAAAGGACGAGGATCGCTGGTGGTGTGCTGCTGATATAGGGTGGATTACCGGTCACAGCTACATTGTTTTCGCCCCACTCCTTCTTGGATTAACATCAATAATATACGAGGGTGCAATAGATTATCCAAAACCTGATAGAATGTGGGAAATCATAGAAAGGTATGGTGTAAACATACTATACACATCACCAACGGCAATAAGGTTATTAATGAAATATGGTGAAAAATATCCGGAATCACATGATTTATCATCCCTAAAATATCTGGGCACAGCAGGGGAGCCAATAAACCCTGCGGCATGGCACTGGTACTATGAGGTAATAGGCAAGAATCGGTGCCCAATAATAGACACATACTGGCAGACTGAAAC
>NZ_LKBG01000190.1 GCF_001402945.1 Acidiplasma aeolicum | reverse complement strand
AAAAAATTTACTTTTGTCATAATCTACATTGCCTGCAGTATAATATAGAAATTGAGGACTGTAAGCATAGTTACCTGACATTAGAACGTTTTGATTCGCATCTATTGGTTCAGTTTCAGCATATTTGTTTTTAAGGTAATCTACCAGTTTAATATTATATCCTGGAATACAAAAATCGCCAACTTTAGCGTCAGTTATTTTATTTATAAATACGAATCTTTTTGATAATGAATCAAATAATTTTATAACAGGTCTATATTTTAAAGTCTCTTTTATATATTCTATATAATTTTGATTAACAATTTTTTTAAGCACCTTGTACTTATAATCTATAACCATTATCATTTTTCCATTACTAAGAGTGTTGAATTTAAGCTGAAAACCATCTAATGTAATTATGTCATCTTTATAGAAAATATTTTTATTATAAAAATGGTCTTTATCTATAATTAATTTGCCATAAAATGTTCTTTGAAAATATTTCAAAAATAAATCTTTGATATTTTGATAACTTATAGCATCTATGGATTCATATGGTATTAATTCCAGTTTATATTTATCCAGAACAATTGGGTTATTTATATGTTGCTTATTTAAGATTCCAACCATTATATTTTTATCCCATAGATATGAAAATACCACGTTCTGACTTTTTTCAGAATTTTTTACCCTCTCCGGGTATTCTGGATGTTTAATTATATTTTT
>NZ_LKBG01000189.1 GCF_001402945.1 Acidiplasma aeolicum | reverse complement strand
TGCTATTTATGCATTCTCCGATGTAAAATTACTTATTATTGAGGAACCTGGAGATATACATTATCTGCATTTTTTGGTGTTTTATTATTTGCATTCGATTTTGAAATGTTCCTTGCAAGCATACCGGGATTGATAGCGTTATTTAATTTTAATTTAAATGATATAAATATAATAAACGATACCGCATTTATTGTTTCCGCCATAGCTGCATTCTCCTTTGGTTACCTTGCAGATAAGTATGGGCGAAGATTATTATTTATGATTACTGTTTTATTATATTCATTTGGGTCTTTAATAACCGGTTTTTCCTTTTCTGTTCCAACCTTTATGTTTTCACGCGGTTTAACATCTGTAGGTGCAGGAACAGATGAACCGCTGGGTTTCACCTTGACGGCAGAGACCGCACCGCACAAACTTCGTGGAAGACAGATGCTAATAACATCACTGGGTTTTCCTGTGGGCCAGACATTTGGTGCTGCAGTGGTTTATCTATTTGAATTATATAATATACATTTAACATATGTATTTTTTATAGGCGTTCTGCCCGCCCTGTTCATATTATATTTCAGAAAATCACTGCCTGAAACAGACAGATTCATGGATTTAAGGAAGGCAAAAAATGATTATATTCAAAATAAAAAGGAGGAAACAACAAGATACAGCGCCAATTTGAGGGAGGCAATAAAAAATCCCTTTGTACAAATGTTCCACAGGGATTTAAGGAGAAAATCCATACTCATTGCAATTTATGCCGCAATACTATCGGGAAGTGCAACAATATCTCTTGTGGCATTGCCAATATATTACGTTGAAATAAAACACATAGCATTCCTTGACACATTATCCTTTGAATTTATATCCTTTGGCATAGGTATTATTGGATACATATTTGCAGCATATCTTGGCAATAAAATAGGCAGAAGAAACGTCATGGCAGTATTCATGTTTATAACATCAATTTCCGTTGCCGGAATAATATTATCAACATCATATTATTATGTACTGCTATTTAATATTGTATTTATTTTCTTTTTATTATCACAGTGGGCTGCATGGCCATTTTACGTAAACGACATGTTCCCAACAAGAGTTAGGGCGACTGCAAGCACATACGGTTATGCCTTTATGTGGATTGGCAACATAATAATGCCAACATCTTTACTTTCACTCGTTTACATAATAGGCTGGAACCAGTCAATAATATACATCTTAATGATTCCTATAATATTTAGCATTATAATATCTTCACTGTTAAACCGTGATATACCAAACAGAATACTTGAAAAAAATGCTGTCTGACCAAATATATCTGGTAACATATATTGATAATATATGGCTTTAAGCCTTTAGAATAAACATAATTATCATCAATTTTTATAATTTTTGAAACACTAAAAATTCTTAATGCATGCAAAAGTTGAATTCATAAAATTACATCAGATGTTTATATTTTAGTTACTTCAACTTTAGATAAATTTATTTAGGTATACCTAATATTGTTGCATGGATTTTAGAAATAATGAGGAGGATTATATAAAAACAATTTACACCCTCATAGAGGCATTTGGTAGTGCCAACGAAATAGGAATAAGCTCCGATTTAAATGTCTCCATGCCAACAGTTTCTGAGTATTTAAACAAGCTTGAGGCTAAAAACATTATTAAAAAGTTTAACAGAAAGATATATTTAACAACATATGGACTTGACCTGGCCGCACCAATAATGAGCAGGCACAGAATATCCGAGGTATTTGCCGTAAAAATGCTCGATGTACCATGGGAGGAATCACATGATGCTGTTATGGATATAGAGCATTCAATAGATGATTTACATTTTAATAAGCTCAGGAAGAACCTTGGAAATCCTGATAGATGCCCTCATGGAAATCCCATAAACATTAAAGAAAACCCAAATATCATGGAATTTAGCATTAATCAGGTTCCAGAGGGAAGATACAAACTTTCAAGAATTATATATGAGGAAAATAACCTTCTGAAGAAATTTGCAGATGCATCGATCCTTCCCGGTCAGAACTTAACCTTCTACAGGGATGGTAGGAGCATAGTTATATCAGGTAATAATGAATTTAAAATACCAGAAAAACTTGCAGGCTCCTTCAGGCTAGTGACATCATATGAATGAGGAATCAGATTTAAACCTAAGATCCAGAAAGAGCAGGTTAAGGTTCTATCTTCGCTTCTTTGGTCCCGCATGGCTTGTTATGATTGCTGATATGGACGCAAGCAGTACAATAGGGGCTGCAGAAACAGGTGCCATTTTTAAATACGGATTAATATGGTTCATGATTCTCATGATACTTCCATTATATTTTGTCCAGGAGATATCAGGGAGGATAGGCATAGCAACATCCAAGGGACTTGGTGATGTCATACGTGAGAATTATTCAAAAAAAGTATCTGTTATTATGTCATTTCCAATGGCACTTACAGATGTTGTAACATATGCAATAGAATATATGGGCATAGCCATAGGATTAAACCTGATGGGCATACCAATATTAATTTCACTTCCGGTTATATATGTGGTTCATTTATTCGTTGTTTCCAGACACGGATACAGAAAAACAGAAAAAATCTTAATACCAATAACACTGGTGCTTATAGTGGCCTTCATTGTTGACCTGTTCCTGCGTGGTTTTATTAATTCATCCCCGGTATACTTTTCACCAGGATACTCCTACATATTTATTCTGGCAGTAAATGTTGGTGCGGTCATAATGCCATTTATGCTGTTTTTTCAGGCATCAGCCACGGCAAGTAAGGTCAGGTATGTTAAGAACTCATATATTGATATAAACAATACAAGGAGTGATGAAATAGACCGGGCGGCGTTAAAATCAATGAAACGTGAAACGTTATTTGGTGCAATAGTTTCAGAACTGCTCATGGTAATAGTGGAGATGGTATTTTCAGGGGTGCCAAAAACCACAGATTTTGCCTCAGCATCACAGCTTTCAGTTGCGCTTGACGCAGTTGCCGGGTCTTTCTCCCCATATCTATTTGGAATAGGTTTAATTGCAGCAGGATTTATTGCCCTAATAGTAATATCCATGGGCAGTGCATGGGGGGTTGTTGAGTCATTAAACATAAATAAAAAGCATGTTTTCACCGTTTATGTTCTGGAAAGCCTTCCTGCAGTTATAGCCGGAATGATACTGCCTGCAGATATGTTAATTAATTCAGTTCTTTACCTGCTCGTCATCTTTGTTTTTGTTCTGATAGGCCCTGGTGTGATAATGGGCATTATTGGTCAAAACAGGAAAATAATGGGAAAATTTTATATGAAAAAATTAACAAGAATATTTTACTGGTTAAGCCTTATATTTGTTGTATTCTTTGGGGTTCTTGCAATAATTTGAAATTTATTTTTTAAATTTATATTAAATTATAATTTGAATAAAATTTATTTCAAAGGTCATTAATTAAATAATATAAAAGGGCTGTACGCTCGGGCATTGAATTAATGTATATAAATTCATTTTCAGAGTGGGCACCGTCACCAACTGCACCAAGCCCATCCAGAACAGGGGCATAGTATGAACAAAAATTGCCATCGCTGCCACCGGCAACAGATGTTTCCTCAAGATTCATATTTAATTTTTCATGTGCAATTTCCCTTGCCCTCATGAACAGCTCCTGTGATTTGAGCGTTTTTATCATTGGTGGCCTTATATTGTATTCTGTTTCTATTTTTGCCAGTGGATTTACAGGTTTTATATTTTCAATCAGATTTTTAATATCAGACACCATGCGTTCTGATCTGAATCTCAGATCTGCCTCTGCAATGCAAAGATCTGGTATAACATTTGACCTCGTGCCCCCTCTTATGACATCAAAATTTATTCCAGCTATACC
Organism: Acidiplasma aeolicum; assembly: GCF_001402945.1. GTDB lineage: Archaea > Thermoplasmatota > Thermoplasmata > Thermoplasmatales > Thermoplasmataceae > Acidiplasma > Acidiplasma aeolicum. Next base: position 9,981 of record NZ_LKBG01000189.1, on the reverse strand, counting down.
TGATTTTTTTACCTCCATTATTATATTGGCAGCCTCTATAATTGCATTTACTCCCTTTTCCGGATCAAGGCCGGCATGCGATGATTTTCCATGCACTGTTAGTTTTACTGTGCCAACACCCATTCTTTCCGTTTTAAGCTTTCCATTTAATGATGGTTCCATAACCAGAACATATTCTGCATCCCTGGCATTTTCTATAATTATATCCTTTGAAAAGCCACTTTCTATTTCCTCGTCAGATGTCATTAAAAGAACGATTTGCCTATTAAATTCAGAATGCTCAACAATGTATTTAAGTGCATATAATGTCTGTATTATTCCGGCCTTCATGTCAAATATGCCGGGACCGTATGCCTTTTCACCCTCAATTCTGAATGGCCTTTTCTTTAATGTTCCCTCTGAAAAAACAGTATCATAATGTGTTAATAAAAGTATTTTTTTTCCGCTGCCAAGTGTGCATTTAATATCATTCCCGGTGTTATCAGATTTTATAATTTCCGGTACACATTTGAGGTTTTCCTCCAAATATCCTGAAATAAAGTCCACAAATTTATCAAGAAGTTTTTTATTATATGATGGGGTTTCAAATTCAACAACAGTTCTAAGGTCATTTATCATATTTTTTTTATTTTTTTCCATATATTCAAGCGGATTCAAAATATAACACCCCTTTCAACAGCATACTTATTAATTAATTCCTCATCTATTTCTATCCCATTGCCTGCGCCATTATAATCCTTTATTATGCCGTCCTCCATATTATATGGATTTTTAACAATGTCCCTTATGTAATATTTGCTGTTTGGTGATGTATCCCCGGGATAGTCTATGAGCTTATTTGATGCCATTGCGATGTTATATGATCTGCCAACCCCTGTTTCAAGCATTCCACCGATCCAGACATGGCCATTATTTTCCCTGGCAATTCTTGCAATTTTTAATGAATTGGTAAGTCCTGATACCCTTCCAGGTTTTATATTGATCACGCTGCATGCGCCAATGTCAAATGCTTTCTGTGCCTTTTCAGGGGATGTTATTGATTCATCAAGGCATATTGGGGTTGATATCTCCCTTGCAAGTCTTGCATGGTATATTAGATCATCATGATATAATGGCTGCTCTATATACACCAGATTGAATTTATCAAGTTTTTTAAGTAATTCAAAGTCCTTTTCAGTGTAATCAGAATTTGCATCAACGCTTAAATTTATATCAGGGTATACGTCCCTTATGGCAGAAACTATTTTTAACTCCTCACCCTTCATTATTTTTACCTTTATTCTCTTATATTTTAATTTTAATGCATCATCTATTCTTTTTATCATTTTATTTATATTGTCCATGCCTATTGAAATTCCAACGTTTGCATACCCACGGCTATCACCAAGGAATTCATGCAGCGGTTTTCCCATCTCCCTTGCCCTGTAATCATATAAAAGCATTTCAAGTGCAGCCTTTGCCATATTATGGCCTTTTATGTTTGATGATCTTGTTAGAAATTCTTCAGGATCAGGAACATCCTTAATATTTTGTGCCAGATACCTTTTTATTACATGAAGTGCGGTGTCATTATCCTCATAGCTGTAAAATGGATCCTGATCAGTTACTGATTCAGAGTATGATACAATACCATTATGTTCAAGCCTAAAAATAAGGGGCTTTCTGTTCACATCCGTGCCAAAGCTAGTTTTGAATGGCACAATCAATGGCATATCCAGTAAATAATATTCAAGTTTCATTGGTTTATATATATTAACTGTTTATTAATTTTCCGAGTTAAACAATGTATAAATATTTAAAATTGTGATAATGTATTTATATTAAAGAATCACAAAAACAACGGTTACCAGAAGGATTAATGCAACAAGATAGTCTATTTTCTGTGGACTTAAACTGTTTATTTTATTAAAAAGAATTTTATGCAAAAATATGGTTATTGAAAAAAGTGTTAGACCGGAAATTATTATAAAAACGGAGATCGTATTAAATATAAATCCCATGCCATATGTAAGCCCCATGAGTATGACCGGCACTATTGCCGGATCTGGGATAATGCTTGTTAAAAGTATGGTTTTTTTAATTGGCTCTGGCATGCGGTTCTCATGTGCCTCATGCCTTGCGTTTATTATTATATAAAATGAAACAAATAATAATATGGAGACCACAAATAGCCTTAAATATATATCAGGAATAAAATGAATACCAAAAATAACTATGGTAAATGATAGCACAGATGAGAATAAACCATGAAGAATTCCCAGTGAAAGTGAAACAGCGCCCGCCTTCTTTTTTGTATATCTATTCTTTATTGCATATGAAATTATTGGGGTCCAGTGGTCAGGTGCAATCATATGAAGTATGGCTATTATTATTGCCAGTGATACTATGGCTGCGGGTACCAGCAGGTATAAAACTACCATCATAAAAAGGTAATGATATAAATGTTAATAATCTTGCCTATAAATATCTGATAAAAAATTGGGTTTTAATTCGCTTAATGCCGTATTTATTAATCTTGTATTAATGAAAAAATAGATAAATGTATTTATTATACTTATTCGATGTTAGATACTTATATAGTTTCGGCAAAAAGAACGCCCATAGGGAAATTTGGAAAATCCCTGGCAAGGGTAAAGGCCACAGAACTTGGTGGTGTGGCAATTAAGGGCGTCATAGATGATTCAAGGATAGATAAGGACCTCGTGGAGGAGGTTATTATGGGTAATGTAATCCAGGCCGGTGTGGGCCAAAATCCTGCAGGCCAGGCAGCATTTTATGCAGGTCTGCGGGATGAGGTGACAAAAAATACAGTAAATGTTGTATGTGCCTCTGGAATGCTTGCAGTTGAAAATGCCGCAAGGGAGATAGCCCTGGGGGAGCACGACATAATAATCGCAGGCGGCATGGAAAATATGAGTGCATCACCACTGTTGCTTAATTCTGAGTTTAGATGGGGACCAAAACAGCTTTTATACAAAAATTTCAAGGTTGAGGATTCCATGCTTGTTGATGGTCTGATAGATGCAATGTACAATGAGCACATGGGCGTTTCCGCCGAGGGGTCTGCAAGGAAGTACGGCATAACAAGAAAGGATGCCGATGAGTTCTCTGTTGAAAGCCAGGAGCGTGCATTAAGGGCCACAGAATCCGGTGAATTTTCAAAGGAGATTGTGCCGTTAAAAAACCTTGAAAAGGATGAGGGAATAAGAAAGACCACCATGGAGGACCTTGAAAAGCTTGTCCCCGCATTTGATCGCAATGGGATTCTCACGGCAGGCAGCTCATCCCAGCTTTCAGACGGTGCCTCTGCCCTGCTTCTGGCATCAAAAAAGGCTGTTGATGAGTATGGATTAAAACCCATAGCAAAAATCACAGGATTTGCCTCCGCATCAATGAATCCAAGGGACTTTGTTGAGGCACCAATACCCGCAACAAGAAAATTGCTGGAAAAACAGGGGAAAAATATAGATTATTACGATCTTGTTGAGCACAACGAGGCATTTTCAGTTGCATCCATAATAGTACGTGATCAGCTGGGTATAGACCCTGAAAGGTTTAATGTAAATGGCGGGGCAATAGCAATAGGCCATCCACTGGGAAACAGCGGGTCAAGAATTATAGTAACACTTATAAACGCACTTAAATCAAGAAAGTTGAATACCGGCCTTGCAACGATATGCCATGGTGGTGGCGGTGGCCACTCATTATCACTGGAGATGATATATTGAGGGTAACTGTAATTGGTGGTGGAACCATGGGTTCCGGTATTGCGGAGGTATTTGCACAGTTTGGACATGATGTCATACTTTCAGATATTTCCGACTCAATACTTAGAAAATCAGAGCTGGCAATCAACGCATCACTTAAGAAATTATCAGAGAAGGGCATAATAAAGGAACCTGAAAGGGTATCAGAAAGAATATTATATGATACAAATTTCACTGCATATGACTCAGAATTTTATGTGGAGGCTGTAATAGAAAAACCTGAAATTAAAAGTGAGGTTTTGCATAAAATTAAAAATCAGAATGCCATTGTTGCAACAAACACATCATCAATATCAATTACAATGCTCTCAAAATATGCGCCGAATCCAAAAAAATTTATTGGCATGCACTTTTTTAATCCTCCAGTAATAATGAAGTTAATCGAGGTTGTTTCAGGATACGATACTGATGGTGATACAATAAAAAGGGTTATGGATATTTCAAAATCACTTGGAAAAACCCCGGTTATGGTTAAGGATTTTCCCGGTTTTATTTCAAACAGGGTTCTGATGGCATTAATCAGGGAGGCAATTATATCACTTGAGGAGGGCATATCAGATGCGGCCGGAATAGATACAATAATGAAGCTTGGAATGAACCATCCCATGGGCCCGCTTGAATTATCTGATTTTATAGGCAACGATGTTGTTTATGATATACTCAATGTATTATATAATGACCTTGGCTATGAAAGGTTTAAGCCACCAGTCACGTTGAGAAATATGGTTTATGCCGGAAAACTTGGTAGAAAAACAGGTGAGGGGTTTTATAAATATGATAAATAATGAAGAGTTTGATGAGTATAATGTAATAAAAATGGATGATGGCGGACTTAATCCACTTGATATTTCAAGGCTGGAATCTGTTAAAAACCTGCTTAAAAATAATAAGATAAACATTATAACAGGAAATAACCGTGCCTTCTCTGCGGGTGCAAATATAAACAATTTCGTTGGCATGAAGGATACAGAGGCATTTAATCTGAGCATGAAGGGGCATGAGATACTTGATGAAATTGAGTCTTTTCCCATGCCGGTCATTTCCGTACTTAATGGATACACACTTGGTGGCGGTCTTGAGCTTGCATTATCAACAGATTTTAGAATAGGAGGGCCGAAATTAAAATGGGGATTTCCGGAAGTTAATCTTGGAATACTTCCGGGCTGGGGGGGAACCCAGCGCCTAAAAAAAATTGCAGGAAGGGCAAATTCTGAATACATAATCATGACAGGTAAAACCTTTAATGCCGATGATGCAGTGAGGTACGGCATAATTGCAGAAATTTCAGATAATCCGATGGAGAGGGCCATTGAACTTGCAGTTGATCTTTATAAAAAATCCCGTGAGGCCATAATAAATATCAAAAAATTGATGATGGAATCCTCATTTTATGATGAATCAAAATATTTTGCTGAATTATTTAACACAAAAAATGCGAAAATGGGCATAGAGAGCTTTCTAAACAAAAAAACCCCAAAATTTAATGAGTAAATATATTTTTCTCCCTGTAAATTTCCATATATTTTTTACCGCTATCAGGAAACACTGTTACAACATTTTTATCAGGAAACATATCGCTTAATTCTTTTGAAACATAATAATTAGCACCCGATGAGGGGCCTACAAAATAAACGCTGTTTATCCATAAGTTCCCTAACACCATAATATGCATATTTTTCATTTAATTCTTTAACATCATCAATATATTTCATATATTTATCAAGTATCCACTTATTATTTGAAATAAACGGATTCCTGAGGCCAAAAATATGCGATCCGGAATCAGGAATTATTCCTACTGTTTTTGTATTTCCATTCTCCTTCAAATATCTTGAAATTCCTGTAATGGTACCGCCTGTGCCAATTCCAGCAACCAGAAAATCAACGTTAATTATTTCATTTTTAATTTCTGGTGCTGTTGTGTAATAATGTGCATCTGAATTAAGGTCATTTCCGTGCTGGTTTAACCTAAAGTATCTTCCGGGATCGGATTCAACGATTGATCTGGCATATTCAATGGAGGCCTCTGTGCTGTTTCCCTTTGTAAGTATCAAATCTGATCCAAGAGATTTTAAATAATCTTTTGTACCATTACTAGCACCCTCCGGTATTATTATTTTACTCTTAAGCCCAAATAAATTTGATATACCGGCCACTGCTATTCCTGTATTTCCAGATGAGGCCTCAACAATAATTGTATCCCTATTTATTATGCCGGTTTTTAGTGCATAATCTATCATAAAAAATGCTGCCCTTGATTTAATTGATCCGAATTTATTGCAAAATTCGGCCTTTGCGTATAAATTATCATCCAGCTTTATAAGTGGTGTGTTGCCTATGCCAAAACTGTACATTTCACTGGCAATATCATTTTCAATAGACATAAACATGGATATATTTTTAATTAATTAATATTTGCAAATTAAAGAATAATATACAAAACATTTAATAATTAAAAAATCATGATTAATAAATGACTGACAATAATGAGAACACAGAAAATGAAATAAAGGCTGAAAATATTTCAAGTGACGAGAATGTTGAATCAACTCAGGTTATAAATGAAAAACCTAAGGGAAATAATAAAGCTCTTTTTTATATAGAACTTGGAATACTGCTGGTTGCCATTATTTTAATAGGAATTGCATCCCTCCAGTTTGATAAGATAGGCCATGTAAAAATTAATGGATTTACAGAGGTGGCATTTCCACTGGGATTAATATTTATAGCATTTCCAAGCCTGTTTTATTTCGAAAAATTAAGGCATAAGAACCCGGCAATTGTCATATTAATAATATTTTTAATAGGAATAATATTAATATACGTTCTTCTGGGTCCATATAAAATGTTCACTGTGCATCTCAGGCTCCTTGGTGCTGTAATGGCAGAGTATATCATTGGATTCTTTATGCTAATGCATCACATATCATATGAGAGAAAACATATAATAAAAGAATAATTGTCTTTATATTTTATTTTTCACCAAATTTTGAGGTGTATTTCCCAGCCTCGTCCATGGCCCTTTCGACAGCCTCCTCTGGTGTTTTAACTCTTATTAATTTTCCATCCCCCTCTTTTACATCAATGTTTAAATTTCCTATTGATATCACACTTTTTCCCTCGGTTAATGCAAATGCCGCCTCGGAGGTTGTCCCTGATTTTCCGTCGATTGCAATTAATGCATCACTTGCCCTTATAATGAGAAAGTTCCTTAAATAGCCTATTCCGGTAGGTATAACCAGTGAAAGATACTTATTTCCACCATTTTTTGTATATTCCGGCATAAAGCCTGCAACAAACCCACCGGCATCATAAACACCATGCGATGCGCACTCCATAACGCCTGTTTTTCCGCCGCAGAACACTGCGCATCCATTTTTGGAAAGTAAATATCCAACCTTATAGGCAATGTTACAGTAAAATTCATCAGCTGTGCTTCCGCCAATAATTCCAATGTTATATTTGAACATGGTCAAAAATTTGTAACAATTATAAAAATTATTGTATTTTTGTAATATAAACCGTTAAATTTTTTATGGCCTTTACATATGCCATTTCACCCTTTTTAAATGTATCCTCGGGATTAACAGGAACGGCACGCCAGATCTGCGAATCTATGCTAATTTCATATGTATTATTTTTGAGAACATTTTTTATTTCACCGGTTTTGCCGATTAGTGCATCCGGCCCTGTGGCTATTGGCCTTCTGAATGGGTGCCTCAACCAGAATCTTGAAAACCATGCCCCTATAAAGAAGAAAATTACTGCAACCAAAAATATTGTTATATAATATTCCTGTGAATTCATAAACATTTAAATGAATTGCTTTATATTAATATTATGTAAATGTTTTAGTGCAATGCTGGAATTATAAAAGAATGAATCTTAATGAAGAAATAATCAATTGCAGAAAATGCCCAAGGCTTGTGGAATACAGGACGACGCGGGAGATACCAAGAAGGTATTCTGGAGAAATTTACTGGAGCAGGCCCGTTACAGGTTATGGGGACATTCACGGTAAACTGCTCGTGATTGGTCTTGCACCGGCATTTAACGGTGGTAATAGAACAGGCAGGATCTTTACAGGTGATAAAAGCTCCGATTTTTTGATATCGGCACTTTACGAGGCAGGTTTTACAAATATCCCAACATCAACATCCAGGGATGATGGACTAACATACAATGATATGTATATAACACTTGCATTAAAATGTGCGCCACCGGATAACATACCATTAAAGGATGAGCTTATAAATTGCCAGCCGTTTCTTATAAGAGAAATACAAATGATGGATAAGCTTAGGGCTGTTCTGGTTCTTGGTAAAATAGCCTTTGATTCCTATTTAAGGATACTATCAGAAAAGGGAATAAACATTAAAAATGTTAAATTTGGAAATGAACTTTATTATGATATCAATGGAATCAGACTTTACTGCTCATACCATCCAAGCCCAAGAAATGTTAATACCGGGTCATTAAAAAGGGAGAACTTTATAAAATTTTTAAGGGAAATAAAAAAATACATAAATTCCTGATCATTCCTTTTTATGGTAAAACCATTTATTATTTTCTAAATGAAAATATGCACCATTTCTTAAATAAATTCTGTCTATTTTTTCCTCACTTTCTATAACATCATGATAGCATATTCTGCTTCTTCTTACCACCTTTCTGATGCAATCATTCCTTCCACCACATTTATTCAATGCCTTTCTAAGGTTTATTATATTATCCTTTTCGTTTTTTAATTTCTGCTTTTCCTTGGTTATATACCCGGGCTCAAAGCGCTCCCTTGAGGAATGCTTTCTTTTTCTTACATAAACTGCCCTTCTGGGTATAAAAACGCCCTTTCTTGGAGTTACAGCCATTGCATATATTAGTTAAATATTATATTTAAAAATTTTTAATCAATGTCCTTTTAAATTATAATTCCGGAGGATATGAATTATTTATGAATTTCAATGTTTAATGATATTATAATCAATAATGTTAAACATTAGAGTGTCTAAAGGCTATTTAAACTTTAAATATAAGAACATCCAGCATTGAAGCTGAATATTTAAATCTTTAATGGCATATTAATGTATGCATACTCTTATACTGAATACCACAAAAAATTTGGAAAATTAGGATAAATAATGGAAATAATAGGTCGTATATATTATGGCCTTTTTTGATGTTAAAAAAATTAATAAATATTTATCATCAGTATTTTATTGCATATATGTTGATATTTGGTTCTGGTATTCTATAAAGCTTGATACAATAATGCATTAACATGATATGGGTTTACCAGTTTTGATAACTATATCTTTTTTTATTTGTACAAATTATTGTTAAAAAATGTGCGTTATCAAAGACGTAATTATGTATTATATGTTTTTTTAATTATACATATTTTTTTATTTGTAACATTCAGTTATGGAAAATGATTCAATACCGATGGATATGGCTACCTTCTTCAATGGGAATATTATTTTATTGTTTTAAACCATATTGTTGATAATATTAATCCTCTAAATTTATTCTTTTAATATCCATTTTGTCATATACGTGGTCAGAACTAATTATTTCTCCATTGCAATGGGCTGAATGGAATGCATCGGAAAAATTAACCCCACTTTTTATATACTCTGCGGCCAAAATATACATACTGTTATTTTCATGGCAGATGGCCATAACGTCTTTTTTAATTTCAATAAATCCAGATCATATTTTTTGGCAAGCAGCATTAATTCAATATATGTTACCTCTGAGGTTTCAATTTTATGGTTTTTCATAATCTTAACTGCATTTTCCTTTAACCAATCAGAATTTTTAAAATTGCCAGAAAAAAGTCGGTATCAGCGTATGTCATTATAAGCCTCCTCATTTATATCATTTTTTAATTTTTTGATCGGTATATCCCTTAACCTTTCTCCAAGCCTTATGAGGTCCTCTATTGGATTTTCAGGAATATCATAAGGTATAATTTTGTCCCTGTATGGAACTATAAAAAATTTTGTTCCATAGTTTTCTCTTATTTCTTTGGGAATGTATATTTTACCATTTTTTTCCATTCCTATTATTGAATTTACCATAAGACTGTATTATATAATTAAATATTAAGTTATTAATAAATAATCAATTTTAAAATTTTTTGAGAATCCATAGGGGATGGATTCCTGAAACAAGATCAAATTAATTATTTTTAGAACAAACATTATGTATACAG
>NZ_LKBG01000188.1 GCF_001402945.1 Acidiplasma aeolicum | reverse complement strand
TTTACTCCTTTGATTTTCATAACATGGCATTTCTTCCATTCTTCATTTTTATGGCCATATATGCATATCTTTACAATAAAAAGATATTAAATATTGCAATGTTAATATTTATAGTTTCACTTCATTCAAATTTTGTTTACATTTCACTGATGATTATTCTTTTTGAAATGGCATACAGCAGGAAATATAAGAATCTAAATTTAATGTTTTCAGGAATAAGATATAAATGGTTATTATTGGTATTATTTATTTTATTTACACTAACAGGATTTGCCTATATTGAGTTTGCAGGAATAATGAAGGGGATAATTTCAGGACATGTATCATCTGTAAGCATAACAACCGGCGAATCAGGAACTGTTCCCGGGGGATTAATGGGCATGGTCAGGGCATTATTCACAGACCCGGCATATTTATTTTCATTTATATATGCAAATTACATTCTTAAGATTTCATACATACTTTTATTATTTGCAACCACAGGCTTTATGTCATTATATTCCCCTGAAATATTAATAATAGGACTTCCATATTTTGGCTATGCAATTACATCATCATACGGTTCGTATTACACACTTGGCTATCAGTATGCTGCAATGATTTATCCTGTGATGTTTTTGGGCATTGCCTTCGGCGTATCAAAAATTATAGATAATTTAAATGCTAAAAATAAAAATAGATTTACACCTAAAAAAATATACTTTTAGA
>NZ_LKBG01000187.1 GCF_001402945.1 Acidiplasma aeolicum | reverse complement strand
AGCCTTCCAAGCTTTCGACCCGGGTTCAAATCCCGGCACCTGCATAAATATAAAAGTTCGGTTCTGTACCATATTTTGTGTAAATATAAACCCCGGTTAATAATGAAATATTCACAATATACCTTCTTGTTTTCGGAATTTTTCTTAACAATGAAAATAAATACCATCTCAGGCTTTATGCATATAAAAATTATCTAATTTTTATATTTATTGCATTTTCAATAACCATGATACCATCATCTATGGAATTGTATTGCTCAATTTTTACCTTTATAATACCAACGATAATTTTGGGTTATTCATTGAATTATCTTATGGCCTTTTATTATATAAAATACCAGGAGATCCTAAGAACTAACCTTTTTTTCATCTCATCCCCGAACTTCTTTAACAATTCAGGATCCTTTAATATCTCCTCTAAAACATTCTCTATTACTTTAGATTTAAAATGATTCCGGTGCAGCCTCAATTATCCTTTTTGCAATTCCTTGTAGTGCCTCGGATGGCAGTATTTAGCATCCTCAGGATTTACTGCATTGCACCTTGGGCACTTCTTTGGCATCGGCTCAATGATTTTATTCTCATTTGTTTTATTCCATAGGCCTTTAATATTGCATTGTCATGGTCCCTCATTGATAAATGTATATATGTTCTTGTCTGCCTTGATCCATGTACCCATCCCATCTGTGATTCCAATGGTGCCTCTGCAACCTTTGATGCCAGAAT
>NZ_LKBG01000186.1 GCF_001402945.1 Acidiplasma aeolicum | reverse complement strand
AAATAATATTTTTTGAAACATTTTTAGAACTAAATATTTATATGTTAGATACACATATACATAAATATGGGGTTTGTAAATATAATAATACATGATGAAACAAGAGAAAAATTAAACAAATTAAAAAATAACCCGAGGGAAAGCTATAATGATGTTATAATGAAATTAATAAATGAACATGATAGAAGCAAGGAAGAATAAAATAAAAGATTCGTTAAATAAAACTAAAGAAAGAAGAAAATCTCAATCAGCAGCAATTATAAAAGCAAAGATCGACAGTGATAAGCTAAATACCAGCACATTAAGGATATTAAGGAGAATATTTTTGGAGGCTAAATGGTTATACAATTATATTATAAATAAGGAATTTAACAATGATATTTTTAATATGGATTACAAGGTAAATAAAGTACCAGTGTATGTAAAGGACCATTATGAAATAAGGGATTTAAAATATTTATCATCACAGATGAGGGAAGAAATTATTGATAGAACCATGGATAATATTAAAGGATTATCAAAATTAAAGGAAAATGGATATAAAACAGGGAAATTAAAATTTAAAAAATATATAACATCAATACCATTGAAACAGTATAACAATACATATAAAATAATAAACAACAATTATATTAAAATACAGGGAATAAAGCAGAAACTAAAGGTAAATGGATTATATAATTTAAATATATTGGAACCGGCAAATGCATTGTTAATAAATAAAAACAAT
>NZ_LKBG01000185.1 GCF_001402945.1 Acidiplasma aeolicum | reverse complement strand
GTGGCTTTCTTTCTGGTATATTGATTTGTAATATATTACTAATATGTGGTAAACAGGAAAGATGATTTTAAAAGGTGGTTTAAATGATTTTTCTGATTTTGTTTATATTAAATGCTTTTATTTGCGCTTTGATGTTTCCTTCTGCAATTATTTTGCCATACTTATTAATAAAAAACTACAATTCCTGGAATCACAGCCTCGGTAATCCTGTGAATGGAAGGAATGTAATTATATTAATAACCACAAAGGGTGAGGCACAGGAAGTCGTGGCTAATATTATAAAAACATTAAAATCATATTCAATAAACACGAGGATTATAGTATTAACTGAATACTATGATTTATATAGATACGATGCTGAGATTCTAAGGGTACCTGCCGACTATAAAACAAAGAATGGTAGTAAAAACAAACAAAGAGCATTACAGTATTATTCTGAATGGCTATTAAAAAATAATATAGGATCAAATACATATACACTTCATATAGATGATGATAATATTCCTGATGAATTGTATATTAAAAATGTCATGGCAATGCCATTTGATGCTGGCCAAGGAACAATAAGATTGCGTGAATATAAAAACTGTATTATTTCGACCATAGCAAATTTTCAGAGAGTTACGTTTACAGATGCATTGCTTATTTATGCAAACAAAAAGTTCAAACCACTTTCAGTAGGGGGAGAAGGTTTAACAATAAGGGCCGATATAGAGGCAAAATTGGGGTGGGACTT
>NZ_LKBG01000184.1 GCF_001402945.1 Acidiplasma aeolicum | reverse complement strand
ATCTTCCTGCCTCATGTGCAATAATCTGGGTATTTCCGCCTGATATGTATAACATAATCAGTTGCATAAGAAGAGAAGTTGGATAAATTATATAAAAATAATAAGCAGATATGGTCTCGTTTCATAATATGATAAAAATATCATCTCTTATATATTATTTTAATGCATAAGTTAGGCTATGGTAGCATTATAGTATATAATACTTAGCTAAATAAATTGAAATGGGAAATATGACGAAGTTCTATATTACAAAATATATAACTTTAATATGACAAAGCTTAAGATAATCCATTTAATGAGAGATAAATAATGATTATCAAAAACCTGCTCCTGCAATTTTTCGATAATATATACAGTATAATTAATAGTATTCTTGGTTTCCCATGGATATCCATTGTTCCTAATAAATATATTCCATACCTTGCACCAATTTCATTAATTATAGCGGGTTCTTTAGTTGATCGTCACTACACCGACAGAGTGCAAATATTTACAAACAGTATCGCTTTAAATGTATTATTCTATTCTTCTGTGTATAATTATGCTTACTATGGTAGTTTATTCTTATCATTTTTTACATGGTATGCAAATATAGGCTTAATTATGGGTATGATTGCATTATATTCTTACGCAATAAAAGGGAGTAACAGTAAGATATATTATACTATTGCTTGGGCATATTCTTCCTTAGTGGTTGGAGTTTTTTATTTTTTTAGATAATCTTCTCTGAATTCTTTTTTCTCTTTTGG
>NZ_LKBG01000183.1 GCF_001402945.1 Acidiplasma aeolicum | reverse complement strand
AAAATTAAATGCCATATGGAATTCATCCCCATTGCCAAAATATGCCCTTGCATCCTTCATTGTACTGTTATATATGATAACATTTGTGGCATAATCCAGTGCCGCCTCCGTGTTCATTTCAATATTATTATATAACTGCCTTTTTCCGAGCTCTATTACGTTAAGGCTAAATCTTGTAATTTCTCTTGCAAAGTTGAGTGTTTCATCAAATAATTTATCATCAGGGCACACACGATTTACAAGTCCATAATTTTTGGCATCATCTGCATCCATATAACCTGCAGTAAAAAGGAGCTCGGCAGCTTTTTTAATTGGCACATTTCTTGCAAGATACACCGATGGTGTGCTGCAAAATAAGCCGACACTTATTCTGGGTGCGGCGAATTTGGCTGACTCTGAACATATTGCCAGATCACAGGCAGCAACAAGCTGGCAGCCTGCAGCAGTTGCTATTCCCTGAACAGAGGCAATAACCACCTGTGGTATTTTTCTTATTAACTTCATCATATCACCACATGCATTAAATAATGACATTACATCCTCAGAACTACCATGTAAAATCTCATTTAAATCGTGTCCGGAACTAAATACTGGTCCATTTGATTTGATTACTACAACTTTTATTGTTTTGTCCCTAGAAACAACATTTAATTCGTTATAAATAGATAAAAGTATGCTTTTTGATAGGGCATTTCTCTTTGGCTGATTATATATGTTGATTATCTCAATCTCGCCATTTTTCTCAGTATTGATACAACCTTCAGCATTCTGTATAATAATA
>NZ_LKBG01000182.1 GCF_001402945.1 Acidiplasma aeolicum | reverse complement strand
TAAGAATTTCTTTATATATGTAAAATTAAAATTTTAAAAATAATATCTAATAAAATCCATTATAATGTTACATTTCCATTATTTAATTGCTGGCTAGATGCACTAAAATAGGTTGCCTCAATTGATAGATTATACACGGTTAGATTCCCGCTTAAAATTCCAGTTATGGTGGTTATTACATTTAATATACCATTTACCAGTGTGTTAATTGCTGAAAAGCTAAGGGTGTTTGACCATACATTCAGGCCTGTAATATTTCCATATGGTGCTGTTATGGTTATAATTTTATTTCCCAATACGGTGTGCTGCAGGGTAAGATTATTAAATGACGCAGAGGCAGCTGTAATATGGTAGGTTCCATTCAACTCTGGTGTAATAACTGCATCATGAAGTGTTATTTTGGTTATATTTATAAAAAAGAAATTTTGTGGGTCACTGGCTGTACTGGAATTGTTTTCATTTCCATTCCTGCCCTGATGTAGAAAACTTCCATAATAGGGAATAAAGCTTAATATGATTATTAATGCCAGTGAAATGACCACAATTTTTAGATATTTTTTATTTGTTCTCATTTTCACCACGCAATGCCTTCTTATCCACCTTTCCAACAAGTGTCTTTGGCAGCTCATCCCTGAATTCTATGATTTTTGGCACCTTGTAAACTGCAAGCTTATCCCTGCAGAAATTTATTACATCATTCTCAGTTAATGTATTATCATTCCTTACTATTACAGCCTTTACCGTTTCACCACGGTGCTCATCCCTTATGCCTATTACAGCACATTCT
>NZ_LKBG01000181.1 GCF_001402945.1 Acidiplasma aeolicum | reverse complement strand
TTACATAAAAATATTTTTTATTTGTATTTGTTTACAAGCTCGGAAAATTTGCTGTAATCATCCGGCCTGTGGACATTAAGTTCAGAATTTTTCATTGTATTAATAATAAATTCAGGCGGGAATTTAATCGGAAGGTTGTCAACAATGAATTTTGCAGCTTCCTCAGGTTTCTCCTTTAATATTTTAATTCCAAGGTTATATGCATCAATGAATTCCTTGTCCTTTCCATTGAATATTGCGGCCCCGCAGCTACCAGGTATGTAAATGTTATATTTCTCAAAATATTTCTCAAGGCTTTCACCGCCCTCTGACATTGCCGGAACCACTGCAGAGTCAATCTCTCCTTTCTTCATTGCCTCCATGAGGTCATTTATTCCCTCATAATATTTGATTTCAACAGTCTTCCCAGTTTCACTAACGAATGCTCTAAACAGTATATCTGCCGCTCCGCCCTTTCTGGTTAATCCTATTTTATAACCAAGTTTTGGTATAACAACAGACAGGTGTTTTATTGTTACATAGCTTATGGGCAGGTTTCTTTTAATCAATGAGACTGTTGAATCAAGTATAATATCTGCCTTTCCCTCCTTCTGAAAATCTATATCAATATCATCTCTCTCCATCTTGGCCGCCACTATAGGGTAGCAGACCGGTCCAGGTGCTGCAATTACTTTCATAATACTATATGGATAAATAATTTATTAATGTAATGTTTCACATGATAAAAACATAAATGGTAAATAGTAAATGATTTATGTATTTATGAATGCCATTTTTAATATTAAATTTT
>NZ_LKBG01000180.1 GCF_001402945.1 Acidiplasma aeolicum | reverse complement strand
GAGTACTTTCTGATTCTATCCTCCGCAACTATTTTATCCAACCTTTGCATAATTAATGGGATGTGGTTCGCTGCCATATCCCACTTATGATTTTCAAATTAATAAATATGACAATTGTCGAACAAATATGGAAGCTTGGACACACTTGTATAATGATTTTAACCAGAACTCCATTATGGCCATGATCAGGGAATATCGGGACACTCTTGTGGTATAATCCACTGTATTTAGCCTGTATTTACCCTTTTCATACTCGAGTGTGCTGATAGAGTATATTGTGCTTCATGCACTGATAATAGGCAAGACTGCTGCGGGTATGGGCAGGATAACTGATCCGGAGGAGTATATGTAATATATTGGAATAGATATAGCCAAGAGAAAGTTTGATTTCTGCATTATAGACATTGTGCTCAATAAGGTAAGGGCCGGAATAATCATAACCAATGATACTGGCTTCAAAGAGTTTTTGGGGACAATAGAGGGCTATGACAATATAAGGATAGGAATGGAATCGACTAATATTTACCATGCCAATCTATATAACTTCTTGATAGAAAGCGGTTACAATCCTGTGCTTCTGAGCCCAGTAGAGACAAAACTCATGAAGAGGTGCAGAATAAGAAGGAACAAGACAGATAAGATAGATTCATGGGGCATAGCAAGATACCTTGTAATATCAAAAAATAATACAATCAATATGGTGGAATACCCTGAGCTAAAACAATATGTAAGTACATACTTCAGGCTGATAAAGAAGCCGGCAGCAGTCAAGAACCAGCTGATCGGGGATTTGGACCTGCTGTAT
>NZ_LKBG01000179.1 GCF_001402945.1 Acidiplasma aeolicum | reverse complement strand
ATTATTTACAATTATTAAGTTTTAAATTTGTTTTATAAAAATAATTATTCTGGTGGTGGCAGTGATATTTTTAAGAGATTTGCATGTTCCTGTGTAATATCCTCCTCAGCATATTTTTCCGGTTTGGGCTTTTTTCCATCAAATTTAACATTATGGAAAAAGAATTTCTTTGCTGATGGGTCGGCTGTAAATAATCTTACCTCCGGCAAGGACATTATGTACTCCATTGAGGATTCATCTAGGGTTGAAAGCTGTTTTGTCGCCAGCCATGTCCTGACATGAATTAAAAGGGCATGTTTATAGCCAGCATTTTTAAGTGCTGTTAGGGTGCTGTTGAACATCTTAGCCACATCGCTCATTTTTTGTTCCCCTCCAAGAGCAATGTAAACTGCGTCATAATTTTCACGCGTTATTTTTTCAGCGGTTTTATTTATATCATTATCATAATCAAAGACATTTATTTTATTTTCAGAATAGCCGTATTTATCAAGGTATGCCACAGCTGCAGCAGCGGATATGGACTCGCATATTCTATCAGGATAGCTTATTATTGCTATTTTTTTAAATCCCTGAAACTCATAAATTCCAACCAGCCTTCCTGTCAGAGCCCTTAAATAAACCTCCTGTTCCAGTGATGCCCTGGAAGATGTTTCTCCTGCCATAACTAATAATAGATATCATAAATATAAATTTATTCATTTTTTGTTAGTATAAAACATTGTAAATATAAATTTAGAACCCTAATTTTACTGGATATTTACCTGATATTACAATTAAAATTATGAAACGAAATTAATAATAAAAAAGATC
>NZ_LKBG01000178.1 GCF_001402945.1 Acidiplasma aeolicum | reverse complement strand
TATTATAGATTCTATAGAATCACCGGAACCATGAATCCATCTGGTCTGTGGAAGATCGCGTCTCATCTTTGTATAAACACCATAAATATACAATGATTTAACATTTATTTCCACATAATCATAAATGGTGTTAATGTTTATTATGATATCCGGGTCCTTTGAATAGGTTTTTCCTGTAATATTTTCCATATATTTACCGAATTCCCTGTTAAATTCCTTCTTAATACTTTCGCCCTTTTTACCAAATTTTTCTTGAATTTGATTTTCTCTTTCCAAAATTTCCGGATCAAATTTTGACCCCACTAAAAAAGAATTGTATTCATATCCAGAAAGCCTATCCAAAACTATTTTTAGATATTTATCAAACTGATCAAATATGCCATTGCATATGTAGCAGGATGTTTTTTCCTGCATGCTTCCGATAAGTGCATTATAGGCAAATAAAAGACTTTCGCCCCTCTCTTTATTGGTTAACCCTGTTCCAATGCCTGCGAATATCCTGCCAGTGCATCTTGTGCAAAGATTAAAACTAAATAATTCTTCAAGATTCATAAAAATACTTAAAAAAATATATTAAAAATTTATCTGGCCTTAACAATCTTTTCAGTGTTTGGCCTATCCTTTATAAACACCCTTGAACCGCATTCACATTCTATATCGGCGGTCCCGAAAGATTTTTCAAGCGGTCTTCCGCATCTAACACATTTATACATGGCTATTTATCTCCTTTATTACTTCACTGCTGTATTCTGGTGTGTATGACCCACCAGCAAATTTATAACCACAGTGCCTGCATTCCCATATACCATTTGCAACCCTCTTAACCTTGTTTTGCTTGCAGGATGGGCATGTGTAATAGCTTGTTTTTTGTTTATAAACCTTATTCCATTCCTTTCTTATTGTAACACCGTACCTTGGCCCAAATCTGCCTGAGGCCCCAACCTTTACTGTGTGTTTTGTCATTTATAATCACCTTAAATATTTCTCCCTAATCTTACTACCTATATCACTTGATGTTTTTATAGCTTTCCTAATTTCATCAAGTGAGAATTCTCCAACATCACCCTTTTGCATGGCGTGTATATGATTGTCCTCTGCCATTGTTACAGTTATTCTGCCATTAGAAACCTGTTCCTCCTCAAGATCTGGGTCGCATACAAGTTCATCTCCAATTTTTGCCATGGTTACAGATACGGGCAGTGCATTTACAGGAAGTTTAAAGTCCTCACCGCCATATTTTGATGCTGGCACAATGGCGTTTTTTAAAGCGGATACCGCAGCAAGCGTGCATGCATCAATAATATTTCCATCGTAATTGAGAACATCTATATCAATATATACCATCCATACCTTTTCACCGGGTTCTATTACGAGCTTGGATGTGTCAATAACGTTGCTCTCCCTTATACCACGATCAACAACCCTTGAATATTCTATTGCCTGCTCACTTGGAGGGCCAGACTCAAATGTTGGAAATGCCATTGGGAGTAGCTCTATGTTGAGGGCCATTACACCACTTTCAGGAGAGTCCGGAAATGGGGTGCCTTCCTCTATTTTTATTCCCGCAACAACCTTTGTTTTACCAAGTTCCACCATGGCTGAACCACAGGCCTTTGGAATAAAATTCTCTGTAATTTTTATTTCCCTAAAGTCTGTTAAGGATCTGCCATCTATTCTTTTACCCTTTTTTATGCTATCCAGTATGAAACCTTTTTTAATTTCAGAAATTACCGCATTTGAATCCATGGGCATTTTTACTCACCATCCTCTATTGAATACTTGCTCATCAGGGCATCACGCTGAATCTTTGATATATCCTTCATGGCATTCATCATCATTGATGTCGCCTGATCAAATTCCTCCTCAGACACATCACCGTCTATCTGAAGTAAAACAACCTTGCCTGTTCTTGGGAGAATTGCCATTGGTATATCAGCCTGACCGTAGTTATCCTCGTCCTTTGAAAGGTCAAGAACAACCCTGCCATCAGCCTTCCCGGCAGTGCAGCCAACAACGAGATCCCTCATTGGAACTCCAGCATCGGCAACAGCAACAGATGATGCTGTCAAACTTGCTATTCTTGTGCCTGCATCAGCCTCAAGAACCTCGATAAAAACATCAATTTCAACTCTTGGGAGTTTTTCAAGTATTATTGCTGATGAAAGTGCCTCTGAAACAACCTTGGATATTTCCATTGTTCTTCTATCCGGGCCAGGCCTTTTTCTCTCCTCAACACTAAATCCGGCCATATTGTACCGTGCCTTGACTATTGCCCTGTCCATATTCTGGGTATGCTTTGGATAGGCCTCCCTAACATATACTGCCACTATAATCTTATTTGCACCCCACTCAATAAATGCTGACCCATCAGCCTTTTCTATAACACCGGTTTGAATTTTAATCGGGCGCATTTCATTAAAAGCCCTACCATCAAGTCTCAGACCATCATCGTTAATAAGCTTAATATTGCCTTCCATTTTAATTTTCACCCTTTAACTTTTTAAAATATTCTGCCATTCTGTCTGTTAAGCCAATTGTATGTGCTTCCTTTTCAACTATTTTTATGGCATTTATTGCCATATTAACGTTTTCTATATCTCCATCTATCCATATAAAACCATTCTGGCCAACTATTATTTTTGTGTTTGTTTCATTTTTTATAAGATTGATCATGTTTCCTCCCTTACCAATTACACGCGGTACCTTTGGGGGTTTAACCGCAATAATCTGGCCCGTTTCAAGTTTTTTCATGCCAGGTTCCTTCATGCTTACCCAGCTTTCCCTGATTTCATTTGACTGCGATATCTTGGCATAAATAAAATCACCAACATTCAGGTATCTTTCAAGGTCTCCGGCATTTACGTGCCATGGGGTATC
The DNA here is from genome assembly GCF_001402945.1 of Acidiplasma aeolicum. Lineage (GTDB taxonomy): Archaea > Thermoplasmatota > Thermoplasmata > Thermoplasmatales > Thermoplasmataceae > Acidiplasma > Acidiplasma aeolicum. Next base: position 11,116 of record NZ_LKBG01000178.1, on the reverse strand, counting down.
GTTTATATGCAGTAGCGAATAATACGGAGAATTTATATCAACAGTCCACATGGTTGGCCCAATATCCATTATTTTACCTATTATCTTATCATTAACCCTTGGAAGATACGGGCTATTAAATGGTGCTATGTCGACAAATTTATCCCCGCGCTGTATCACTCCAAAATATTCTGAAAAATATTCAGAATTAGATTCATAAAGTCCATTTCTGGGCTTTAAATCATTTAGCTCAATTTTATCACCAGGATATACGATTTCTTTAGTTTCCAAACATTTCACCCTTACATTCAGCTCAATATTTATTTTTATATTAAATTATAAATTGCTATATAAAACATTTTTTATTTCCAATAAATTTATAAATCATTTTAAAAGTTTTACCTCCGCCTCACCATGTGCCTTCTTATTGATAAGATCCATTAAATCCCCCTGAAGACCTGCTGAGATTTCAATGATGCACATGTATTCCCCGGCATTTGACCATTCCTCCTTTAATATGTTACCAAATTTTGATATATCCCCATAGAGTTTTCCATATGCATCACCGGCCAGTTTTATACCAAGTCTAACCTTTTCTATTCTTATTGGTATTAAAACCCTTATGGCCTTTAAAACTGTCTGGACCTGCTCCTCGACGCTTTTAAATGGATCTATTCTAACCTTTGCCTCTTCCATTGCCTCCTCAATTCTTATTGCAGGTATTGGTGTATTTGTTTGTGGATTTATGGCCTCACGAACAATTTCATTGATAACCTGTTTTTTCTTCCTTTCAAGCATTTCCTTTCTCTGCTCTGTTGTAAGCTGTATCTGGCCTCGCCTTACTATTTCTATTGCTATCTGACCTATATCTGTGGTCTTAAAAACTTCCTTTAAAATTTCTTCATTTGACCTATCACCCTTTTTTGCATCCTTAAAAACCTCTGGTATTGCAAGGTCATTTTCTATGTCTATTTTCCCTGACCTAATTTTTCCAGCAGCATCTGGATCGACAAGAATTTCAAATTTATAACCGTGAGATTCAAATCTTGCTATAACTGCATCATCTATACTGACCATAAAACTTAATTATATCTATAAATAAATAATTATAGATTGTTCCATTTTAATTAAAAAAAGTCATAATCATATATTACCATCACAGAGGCATTTTTTTCATGAGATCTTGCCATATTTATTATTTTCTTTGCATACAAAAGGTTATCGGCAAAACATATGGCAAGACCTGCTGATCTGCCCTTAAATGTAAAGAAGATATTATTTTTTAATAAAGGTTCAATAAGATCAAAATTTTCTGAAAAAATTGCGAAAACAGTTATATCAGTTTTAGAAATGTCAATAACAGGTATAACAGAAATTATTGATTTCTTAATTAAATTTTCAATATACTTTTTAATCCTTTTGGCAGGCAGAGCTAGCTGTGAGGCAAGATCGTTATATGAGATCCTTGGATTGCTTTTGAGAGATTCTATAATTGCCAGTTCATTGCCTGAAACTGTGATGTTTATGTTCTGCTCTGGAATGTATTCCATTGCCTTAGGGCCAATTTTTTCTGATGCAGCATCTATACTGGCTCTTAATTCATCCAGTGTTTTTCCCTGAAAGCCGTAAAGTGATATTTCTTCCAGACACAGTATTTTGGCAAATATGCCTGTTTCTATTATATTTAAACCAGAGAATGCAGCAAATCCACTTTTTATATTATATATCCTCTTATCAACATAAAGGGCAAATTTTTTTATAATGTTATTGGCCTGAAACTTATTTAACCTGTACTGTAAGGATTGCGGGGAAATCCCAAGATTTTTTGAAATTTGCCTCAATGTAGATCTGCCATCTCCCAGAAGGCTTGTCAGTATCCTTTTGTCTATTTCATCCATTTTAACCGGTATCCGTTTTTAATTTAAAATTTTTGGCGAAATAATGATAGAGTAAATTAAATTATAAAGGTTCTATTTATACATGTATTATAAAAATACTTTTAATAAACACTTTTATATCCATAATAAATAGGTATATCATGGAGAAAATTGAGATAAAAAATCCCGGCCAGCATTATGTAAATAATTTCATACTATATGACGCGCTTGGAGGGCCAGTTATAAATGAAAATTTATGGAAGCTCAGGATAGATGGTATTGTTAAAAAACCCATGGAATATACATATAATGAACTTAATTCCATGAAAAACATAGAATACATATCTGATTTTAATTGTGTTACAAAATGGTCTGTAAAAGATGTTAAATGGACAGGACCGTCCCTAAGAGACCTTATATTAAAATCAGAACCTGAGGAGGATGCTGAATGGGTCATGTTTATATGTGCCGATGGCTATGATACCCCTGTGCCTTATGACGATGCAATAGATGAAAAAAGCATAATAGCTTTAAAAATGAATGATAAGCCTCTGGCCATCGAGCATGGATTTCCAGCAAGACCGTTTATACCCTCATTATATGGATGGAAGAGTGCCAAATGGCTTACAGAGATAAAAATAATGAGGGATTATGAGGATGGATACTGGGAGTCATATGGTTATCATGAACGTGGTAAAATAGAAGATGAGGAGAGATTTAAGGGATTTGCGTGGAGAAAAATAAAAAGGAAATCAAAGATAGACAGATAAAAATTTTATTAATTTTAGGTTAATTTTACGGTGCAATTGCAGATTATTACTTTAAAATTAACTCTATTGGTGCATGGTCTGACCCCATAACATTTTCCAGTATTAGTGAGTCATTAACATTTTTTATAAAATCTTTTGAGACAACAAAATAGTCTATTCTCCATCCTATATTTTTTTCTCTTGCATTAAATCTATACGACCACCATGAGTAATGATTTGGCTCCTTATGAAAATATCTGTATGTATCTATATATCCATGATTAAGAAATTCCGTCATAAAATCCCTTTCCTGCTGCGTAAATCCAGCATTATTTTGGTTGTCTTTAGGTCGGGCTATATCTATCTCCTCATGCGCTACATTAAAATCACCAGTGATTATAACCCCCTTTTTTGATTTTAAATCATCACAGTATTTTAGAATTTCATGATCGAATTCAATCTTATAATCAAGTCTGGTAAGACCGTGCTGGGAGTTTGGAAAGTATGAATTTATTAGATAATAATCATCGAAATTAAATGTTTGAACCCGACCCTCTGAGTCAAAATCCTTATTTCCGATTCCTGCCACATAGTCTAATGGTTCAGTTTTGGTCAAAGCCATGGTACCGCTGTATCCCTTTTTCTGTGCAGGGTTAATATATACCTTATAATCAAGATGATATATCTCCTCAGGAACAGACATATTATCCACCTTTGTTTCCTGAAAAAGTATTATATCGGTATTTTCCTTTTTTAAAAAATCTATTATACCATTTTTCACAGCAGCCCTTAGGCCATTCACATTCCATGATAAAATTTTCATGATAGTTTAAGCAATATACATATAAAAGTTTATTTTTTAGAGTAATATATAGAAAATAATCTATGATAATACCTTAATAAATATTAGATATAAACTTATAATGAAAAAAAGCATATTAATAATAGGCCTTATTATACTGATCATTAGTCTCGCCATGTATGGCGTGGATATTCATGATAAAAATAACACAACATATACCCTGAAATCATTGGGAAATGGAATTTATGAATCTAAGGAGATAAGCTTTAAATCTTCTGATATTCTCACAGTAAAAAATCCAACGTCAAACTCGGGGCTTATACCTGCATCTGATGCTGGCAAGGTAACAAATATAACAACACTGAATGAATTTAAAATTGGAAGCACCACCAGTTTTGGAATAATAAAAGAATATTCTAAAATACCTTCAGGCAATTACATATTTATAGAAATTACAGGTGGAAAAGTTTTTACAACATACACATTTGGTTCATATTCCTATTTAATAGATATTGCATATTTGGGATATGCCAGTACAGTTGGCATTATTATAGGTGTTTTAACAATTGCTGCTGGGGCCCTGATAGATTCTCCTTTATGGACCAGAAGACATATTAATTAATTTTTTTAAATTTAACTTTAAAGCGTGAAGTCTCCTTTCCTGATGGAGTAGATGAAGGCGTAAAGTTTTATGGTATATTAAATTACATAAAAAAGGTAGGCACGGACTGTACCGAATTTATGCCAGTGTAGCGATGTTTCATACATGATGGGGCAAGCTTTTCAATGGTATCGGGAATCCATATACTTTAACTTTGTGAGGATGTCGCCAAATCTGTGTTAAAAAATAATGCATTTTGATATTAAGACAAGGCTCTGGATGAAGCATACACAAGTTTTTTAGCTTTAATTGAATATAATGTCTGTTTTCGTATATTTTTGCTTTTATCATTTGATTTCCAGCTATCAAATATTATAATATATAAATTACAATGTAACCTATTAACATCTTCCCAGCATATATTGATTGTAGTTTATTCCATTATTCATGAAGTTAGAGGGTATTTACATAGAGTTAATTTCAGTCAGATAAGATATAATTCTACAAATTAATATACCAGAAATAAGATTGGGAATTCTACAATGTTGATGAATTTCTGAAATTACAAAATTGACAAATATTCAATGAAAAATTAACATTTAAAATATTTCATAACCCATAAAAGATGTAGCTTATTTAAATGAATCAAGACCACAGTTAAGATGTTATACCTCAATAAACAATACAGATATATGATTTAAAAAATTTATTATATCATAAATTAAACATGTTATAAGATTAAAAAAATAAATATTTATTTTTATATGAATGGAATCATTATAACTATCAATAATATTAGCATATACATATTGGAAAAACCAAAGGCGCTTCTAAAGTATTTTCTGTCATAATTTCTCATGAAGGGCCTGATTACATAGGCAAGGAGTATAACATCCATTATTACTGCCATGGGGAAGTACAGATAACCAACATGTATGTAACTGATAAAGAAGGGTATAAGAGAATAGGTGATCAGAATAATGGTATTAATCATTATCCAAAATGCGGTTTTTTTAATTCCTACTCTGGCGGGCAACATTGGTATGTTGTTTTCTTTATAATCATCTATGTTATTTACAGATAGATTCCAGAAGTGTGTGGGAGTCCACATAAATACGAGAAACGCTATGAATAGGGATGTTATTGATACAGAGTCTGTTAAGGATGCCCAGCCGGCAAGTGCTGGAAAGCTTCCTGCTATACCACCAATTACTATATTCCATGAGGTGCGTCTTTTTAGGACTATGGTGTAAAGCACGACATAGCTAAGAAAACCACCAAATATAAAGATCATTGTTAGGAAATTAAGAAGAAAATATGAAAGCACCAGGGATATAACAATCATAATGGATGCAAAGAATATCATTCTATTGCGTGTATTTTCATTTACTATCTTTGAGCGCGATCTCGTTCTTTTCATTTTTATATCTATATCTATATCATAAATATTATTGAACAAACTTGCAGACATAGAGGCAAGTGTCCCACTTATTACCAGTATTAATAATAGAAATGGATATTTATTACCACCAGGTACTGCCAGAAATGCTGCTATTGCAACCATGTCTATAAGCATCGTAATTTCAAGCTTGGTAATTTTCATAAAGTTTTTCAGTTTAGACATTTTTAATCACCTGATACACATAACCGTTAAAAATAAAATAAAAAAATAATTTAATCTCCAGCAGATGGTGGTGTTGGAGTTGCACCATATAGTGTTGGCCCGTATGAGTATGTTACGCCATTGTATACAAATGTTTCATTCATTTCACCAGGTTTCTGCTGGCTCTCCCACGTTTTCCACTGGCTGTATGGTAATACAAATGCAGGTCCCCTCATATGAGCATGCCCAAGACCACATAACTCAACGCACTCGAAATGATAAAGGCCTGGTGTTGTAATATTTGTCCATATGTAGTTATAATGCCCAGGGAAGGCATCAACCTTTGTTACATTTATTAGATAGAACGAGTGCATGACATCAACGCTGGTCACATTAAATTGAATTGGTGTGTTAGCAGGCAGTACAGCAAAGTGCCTTGTGGATGAACCATTTGGATATATGAATATCCACTGCCACTGATAACCCACAACGTCTATATCAAGGTAATGATGATTATCGGTTGGAGCACTTGGTGCAGCCCCGGCAACCCTTATACCGTATGCAGGTGGTAAGTCATATACCAGCAGTGATATTAAAACAATCACCACAAAGAGAACGAAGACCTTAAATATTGTTTTATTCCCACGTTCTATGTTTTCTATTCTTCCAGGTCTCATATCCTCATCAGGGTTATAAGGGGCATTTTCGTCAAATTCCTCATGCCTTTTCCAGCTCTTAAGGAACACATAGATATACCAGAAGGCGAATCCTGCACCTATAACTATGCCGGGGATTATATAAGCAAGATATATTGATGTTATTTCTGCCCCGGTAATTGATCCTTTGGGAATGAGCTGGTATGCGTTTGGCAATATATTTAGTATATTAAACATTTTTCACACCTCATTTTATTGTATAGTATGGTACAGTAACATTTGAACTAACTATCACATATACATACATTCCTGCCTCTGCATGGGTGGTTAATCCACACACTATCCAGTAATTACCGGCCTGTGTATCATTCCACCATATTGATTTGGAATGTGCAACATTTCCATACCAAATTGGGAGTATTGTACCAGTACTGTTAATGACCTTCTTCACATGGGCGGATGTATGGGCCCATATAGGTCCTCTCTTCCACTGTGACGGATACGGAAGTTCAATCTTTAATGTATGCGGTTTAACCTCATAATTGGTCATTTTAGCATGTATATCAGCATTTGCTGGTAAGTATATGGTCATTGCACCATAGGATGTACCGTTAAAGTTGTATGGATATGCATCAGGATAACCATTACCCTGCCCCCATGCAGCCAGTGAGAGATTGACCACCTCAACTTTTTTACCATTTACCGTTGTATTATAGTATGGTAAATCTTTATGGTTTACAGGGCCCTGATCTGACATCACTGTATTCATTGGGTGGTATGCAAATGCGGTTATACCCATAGCAGCAATTAATATAATGGCCACAATAAGTGCGGCCACAGCTGCCTTTTGTATTGGCTTCATGAAAACCACCTGCCCATGAACACATTAATAAATAGCCATAGTGAAAACCATATGGCTATTATTATAACAACCAAGGCATATGGATTCTTCCATATGCTGTACTCCTTCCAATCAAAGTCATCATCGGACAGATGCAGTTCCTCATCCGAGATTTCATTTGAATATGTATGTTTTTCAGCAGTAACATTTTCAGCCTTTTGCCCTAATATATTATCATTTTTTATATTTTCAGTCATTTTATATCACCTCATGCTATAAACGCTATGGTTGTGAATACACTTGTAAGGAATACAAATGCCACAAACCACATTAGTATATCTGCGCTTGTAGCCACCCTTCCCCAAAGGAATTTTTTACTCTTGCTGACACTTATGATATACTTTATCATAACGGCTATAACACCTAATGAGAATGTTACGTCCATTAATGATATTAACCAGAACATTGATGTAACCGGATTTGTTCCGGTGGCTGCAAGTGCCAGCACGCTGTTTGCATTCATTGTTTCAAGTGAAATTATTGCTGTGATAAGGTATATTATTGCAAATATTACCCCAATTGTCATATAAGTTGATGATGCTGATGCCTTTTTATTTATTGCACCACGGAGTGCGAAGTATGCGAATAAAGCTGCTATGCCTATTGTTATTATTGATATTACATTATATACTGTTGCCATGGCAGGGAAGAAGAAGGTTGTGGGATCGTTTCCCTCAACATATGGTGAGATGGTCTGCAGTTTTAACCATTCCACGGTTCCATAGAATGTTGCCATCCATATCATATCTCCTGCAAGGAATATAAGCATTCCAAGCCTCATGTTGTTGAATCCCTTTGTAACAGGGTCTTTCTTATACATAGGCGGTACGTTTGGAGACCTTAGTTTGTAGTCATCGTACATCCAGCCAATACCTCCCCATGCAAATAAGCCTAAAGCAACTGCCACTATTGCAAAGCCTATGTATGCGAAATAGGATCCAAATGCGTATGGCTTATAGCCCATTAATGCAACAACTGTTCCAAAGAAGGCAAGTGTCACACCACCTGCAATAAGCATGGGTCTTGAGGATAACTCAACCTTACTTGGTTTTATTGGTTTTGTTTCATCCAATAAAAGATCCCTGTTATCTGCGCCACCAACATATGGCTCATAATCAAAGTTATAATATTTTGGAGGTGTTGTGGTAAACCAGACGAATCCAGCCGTGGCCTTATATGGGTTATTTTCTGTAACCCTTTTTCCATATTTAAGTGACCATGCAAAGTTGGCAAACATTATAAGGAATGATAGCCCAAATATGAATGCCCCTATTGTTGATATCTCATTAAATATGGTATATCCAAACCCAGACTGATATGTATATACCCTTCTTGGCAGATCATAAAGGAAGAACATTGGGAAGTAGAGGATATTGACACCGGGATATGCAAACGCCCAATGAAGCCTGCCCAGCTTTTCGCTGTACATTCTTCCTGTGAATTTTGGGAAGTAATAGTAAAGATTGCCCATAAGGGCCATAACAGCAACACCAACCATGAAATAGTGGAAATGGGCCACCACATAATAATCACCATGGACTATTGTATCAATGGCTAATGATGATTGGGTAACCCCTGTAACCCCACCAATCATAAATGATGTTGATGCGGCAAGGGCAAATAATACAGGAGTCTGGAACTTGTGTTTTGCACCCAGTAATGTTGCTATAATTCCAACTATCATCATTCCTGTTGGTATGGATATTGATTCAGTGAATATACTTGTGGCCATTAGCCATGCAAATACTATACCTGTCATGAATGTGTGATGCAGGAAAACCATTACACCATCAACTGATATTGCTCCCATTGCTGCTATCATCCATTTTTTAAGATATGGTGCTTTATGGCCAAGATTTGATAAATAATCAAACATGGCCCCTGTTCCGGGTAAGAGTAATAAATATACCTCAGGGTGCCCAAAGTACCAGAACAGGTTCTCCCACATTAATGCTCCTCCATAGGTGGATATAAATCCGGATAAACCTAAAACGTTGGAAACTACAAGTATAAAGAACAGGGCTGTTATTTCAGGGAATATAAACCAGGATATGGCCGCCACCCAGAATACTGCCCAGACAAATAGCGGCATATTCATCATTCTTAATCCTCTGGCCCTTGCCTTAAATACAGTTGCAATAATTTCTGTTGATGCTATTATGGTACCAAGACCTCTTACCACCACTGCAGCTGCGGCAGTATCAGCTCCCAGATAAGGGGTGAATTTAAATGATGATAATGGCTGATAAACTGTCCATCCCGTATCAAGGTTACCGCCTGGCATAAAAAAGCCGATCCATAGAAGTATGCCGCTGAAAAGGTAAAGCCAGTACCCAAGTGCATTTATTCTGGGGTATATCATATCCCTGGAACCTATTGCCAGAGGTATTAAATAAATACCAAAACCAGTCCCAAGTGGTCCAAGGAACCATATAAGCATTGTTAATCCGTGTATTGTGACAAGCTGGTTGTACTGTAATGCATCAAGAAAACGGCCTGAGAAGAGACTGTACTTGACAAGATCATATCTTGGTATTGCCAGCTGAAGTCTCATAAGTAAGGCCAACACACCGCCACCAATAAAGAAAACCAGTGATGTCAGTATGTATAAAAGTCCAATCTGTTTATGGTTAGTTGTAAAAATCCAGCCTTTCACAGAATTATAAATCTTGTTGTTATATTCATATTCTGCTTCGCTTGCGCTATCCATGTGTTGTATATTTTTTATCTAATTATAAAATTAATTATAGAATATATTCACGTAATTAGATATTCTTTTATAATTCAAATAAAAAATATGAAATGCTATGTGAAAATATCAAAATAATATGATTTTTTAAATTTAATAATTCTTTTCGTAATATTATATTCAAAAACATATTCTAATAGTTATATTTAGTCTCAATATTCAGCAAAGTATAAATAACATCTTTAAATTAAATTTCAATGGAACCAGATGGCGATAAACCTAAAATAAATAGAAAAATGCTTGTTTTCTTCATTGTTTTTTTAATAGTCATTGTAGCATTATCCATAGATTTTGATCTCCATTACAATCCAACAGAGGAAAATATTAAAATAGACAATTACTGCCAGATTTCCACAAAAAATCTGGTTGGCGGGGGTTCAATAAACGTTTATTTTATCACGTGGAACGGAAGCCCAAATGGAGCATCAAGTTCATGGGCATATTACAGTCTTATTGGTAGTACTAAGAATTACACATATGTTAACTCATCATCATCATATATTTATAATAATACACCAGGTGTAATATTTACAAACTCAGAATATAATTTCACATTAAATGGAAGAATGATTCACTTCATACCAATTTATTTGTATAAAGAAAATTTAACAGGGCAAAACCTAATAAATGAGGGACTTAATGAAATTAAAGCAAAAGTCCCATCAAATGTATATAATGATATAAAAATATACACAACTGAGGTCCTCATATCTGGAACAGATTCTACAAGCGCCAATTTAAGTGCAGGTAATGGCATACCAGCACATATAAACACTGTTAGCATTATAACTGGACCTGGAGGAGCATATATATTCAATGGTGCACTAATATCACCAAGTGCACTTAGTAATGAAACTCCAGAAAAGGTAATGCAGAATATTAAAGACCCAACAATAACACAGGCAGTTGCTGGTTTAAAAAATTATATTGAAAAGGTAGAATAAACTTATGCATTATTTTTATTTTTAAATTTCAGTACCAGAAGGGCAACAACAAATGCAATACCAACTGCCAGTAGAAAGTAATCCACATCATAGCTTAATGCATAAAATCCTCCTATAACAGATGATGCACCAAGAACAGTTTTAAGATTTTTCCCGGCATTTACACCATTTTGTGAACTTTTTTTAAATATTTTTAATCCTACCATAATTAACAATATTTTTAAATTATATATAAATTTTATGATTATTTATTGT
>NZ_LKBG01000177.1 GCF_001402945.1 Acidiplasma aeolicum | reverse complement strand
ATTGAAAATGAAGACTACAGGAAGGTTAAAATAGAACCTTAATAGGATTGAAAGAATGGAGATATTGTCCAGATACCATTTAAAATAGAATAGTTAAAATAGAACCTTAATAGGATTGAAAGTCTATTTTATCCTTATTTTCTATAAGGAAATTTATAGTTAAAATAGAACCTTAATAGGATTGAAAGTGTATTCTTTCGCTGAGGGGCCATATAAAATCCTAAGTTAAAATAGAACCTTAATAGGATTGAAAGAATTATGAGAATATCTGGGAAGATATCCAAGAAAACAGTTAAAATAGAACCTTAATAGGATTGAAAGCTTAATTTAATAGCAAGCATATTGTCCTTTAATTTATAGTTAAAATAGAACCTTAATAGGATTGAAAGGGGAAGTCATGAGATGATACATAACCTTTGCGCCTAGTTAAAATAGAACCTTAATAGGATTGAAAGATTTATTGCCTCCAGAAATTTATTTACCTGTTCCAATAGTTAAAATAGAACCTTAATAGGATTGAAAGTAATCTCTCCAACGTTGGTTCTTCGCTGGCTATTTCAGTTAAAATAGAACCTTAATAGGATTAAAAACGAAATGAATATTCCACTGGATTATCTTCAGATATATCTGCATTAAAATTAACCCTTAATAGATCTATTCTATATTTATTTAAATCTGTTTAATTTTAAACTATTGTAATAATATAAACACCAGAAAGAATAGTCATTCTAAGCGTTATTTAAATATAACCATTTCCTTGATAAAAAATACGAGGTCAGGAGTCTTCCCCTGCTTAACAGAAAATCATGGTCTGGAA
>NZ_LKBG01000176.1 GCF_001402945.1 Acidiplasma aeolicum | reverse complement strand
ATAAACCTTTAACATCATTTCCTGTACAATATTCTCAGGCTTTACAGCCCTTATTGTTTCACCAAATAATCTCTTTATTCCAGAGAAGTATATTTCTACATTCCACCTCAATCTATAATTATTATTAATCTTCCATGATCCTTCACTGAATCTTCTAATGAATCTTGTTATTTTAGCTCTATAAATAGAGCCCTTTGATAATGTAACTGCATTCTTCCTTGGAGGTATTATAGCCTTATCCTCTAACTCATTGTAAATAGCCTTGGAATCATAACCCTTATCACCATATAATTTCTTTATTTTATTCTTAATTCTTTTTATTATTTTTATACCTTCCTTTGCATCATTATTATGTTCATTTGTAATTGAATAATCTATAATATTAAAATTATTAATGTTTATAATAGCATGTAATTTGAGCCATCCCTTTCTTTTTCTATGCCATTTATTTTCTAAGTAATCTCCTCTTAATGTTATCTTAAATCCTGATGAATCTATTGCTGCTAGTACATTATTATTATCATTTTCTATTTCAGGAATTATTTTTCTAATTCTTCTATATATTGATGTAAATGATATTTTCGGGAATTTAAATATTTTTGATAGATTATGCAATTCTGTTTCTAACTGCCTGAATGAAATCCCTCTTAATTCCCTTAATTTTGCTAAATATAGTATTATTATTCCAGGAATCTTAAATGGTCTTCCCTTTTTATTATAATTGTTTTCTTTTAATAGTTCATTCCAATTATTAAATATATTAATATCAAGGAAATCATTCATTGCATTAATATATTTTTTAGAATAATTTTTTCTATAATTA
>NZ_LKBG01000175.1 GCF_001402945.1 Acidiplasma aeolicum | reverse complement strand
TTTGATTTTAATATAAAGGCATCAAGGGATTTATCTGTATTAAAGGATTCTGATGCCTTTATATTAAAATAATAATAAACTAAAAATGGTATATTTTCTCGAGAAAAAACTGGCATATGCCAATAATTCTTGCATAGCAATTCGTAAAAATCTGCTGGAAACAAAAAAGGAATGGCTCAAAAATCAGGTAGCCAATATAGATAGGTTTTTATTCATGGCCGGACTGTTATCAAATTTAGATTTATATATAGATAGCAGAATTTTAACCACATATAGAATGCATGATAAACAAACAAGTGCATTACAGGATGGGGACATAAATATTTTAATTAATAGAAAGATCAATTTTATTAATAAATCTTTACCTGCTTTTGAAAATATGTATAAAATGGCAAGGGGTTCAGAATTTGAAAATTATATGTACACCAGAATAATAAATTTAAAACTTGCCTACAATTTTTGGTCCTTTTCTAAAAAATATGAGATTGAAAAAAATCCATATATATTATATCTAAGGAGTGGAAATTATTTTGAATTCCCAAGACTTTTTATCTACAAATCACCACTTTTCTTAAGAAAAAAGCTGATTAGTTTAATATATTCTGTATAATGTATGGATTAAATATTAAGGTCTAATGAAATTAACAGACATAATTTTATATTTAAATTTACATACGTAATTTACATGACCGGAATTTTTAACAATCAACATTTAGTTCTTAAGCACAGAAAATTCGATAAGAACCTAATTATAACTTTAATAACAGGAATTATATTTTCTGCAATATTCTCGGCATATTCCATTTATAAATATTATTCACTTGATGCATCTGCATAT
>NZ_LKBG01000174.1 GCF_001402945.1 Acidiplasma aeolicum | reverse complement strand
AAGAGATTAAATATGTCAAAGAAAAACAATGAACTTGAAAAATATATGGAAATGTTTAGCAGACCTTATGGTTTCAATAAGTTGCAAAACTTTGTTAAGATATCTTGCACTGATAAATAATTCAAAACCATCATTTGATATCATAAGTTGAGACACGTTTATATAATTAAATGATAGGGTCTCCATAAATCTTTGTATTGAATCTTCATTTATTTTATTACCGTTTAATGTAATATTAATTTCAATAAAATCACCATACAGATTTCCAGGATATGACTTTATAACATTTTCCGGAGTTTCCCCAGAAATCATAATCCACATGCTGTTGTTTTCTGGTATTATACGAATTGCACGGGAATACGGAAAATATGCCGCCATTGTATTAATGTCATAATTACATGATAGAAGTGAAAGCCCTGTAATAATATTAATTTTCATCTCAGAAAAAGGATTATCTGGATTTTTTTGTTTATTTATAATATAATTTTTCCTTATAATTGTTGAAATTGTATTGATTTTAGGGCAATAATTATACTTCTTTTTTATCTCATCCCTAATTATACGTGATAATGAATTGTAATTAACCACTCCTGTATTAATCATCCATTTAAAGGTATTATTTTCATTTAAAATATTAATTACATCATTCTTAATATTGCCCTTTCTGGTTATTTTTAGCTTTTTATTGGCTTCCCCCATATTATATATGTATTAAAAATCGATATAATAATATTTGTTGTAGGATGTCTCACGATAGTGTCCAGAATTTTGTGTAAGGAGATCGTTGAAAGATCATAAAAAATTCATGAAAAAAGTAAGGATGACACCTCTGTGTCCAAA
>NZ_LKBG01000173.1 GCF_001402945.1 Acidiplasma aeolicum | reverse complement strand
TCACTTGAATTATCAACGCTTCTTGCCCTTGAACCATTAAAATATGCATCACTTGAGCTTGACATGCATCCTGTAACATACGGTGCACCCGAATATATATTCGGCATAATTATAAACGGTCATGCCGCAGATTATCTAAAATTACCACTGGCGCAGTCACTCCTTGCATATCCGACGACACTTGGCCATGGCGCAATACCGGGGCTGTCATCATATCCATCAAGCGTATGGGCACCATCATTCGTGCACGATCTCCTTGACCTGATGGTCGGCTTTGGCGTCCTAATGGGCTTCTTCTGGCTTGTATTCCTTATACTCAGGGCATTAAAAAAGAATGTTTATAACATGAAATGGGTGCTTTACTCATTTATCGTCCTTGGCGCCCTTGGTATGTTTACAATGGAGGATGGCTGGTGGACAGCTGAAGTGGGCAGGGTACCATACGTTATAAAATCACCAACCCCGGGCGGAATACTTGTCAATGGCCATATGTACTACGGTGTTATGTCATTATCACAGGCCGCATCCTACTCACCTGCAGTATGGTATATAGGTGTCGGTGTGATACTGTTTTACGCCATAATAATACCATTTACATTCTACTTTAACGCAAAGGTATTAAAACTGAGCAACATCGAGGATGATCTCAAAAAGGCTGAGCAGGATCTTGGAATAGAGGAGGAAAAGAAAAATATAAGTGGAATAAAAGCGGGGATGAGATAAAATGTCTTCATTTTTTTTGAATGCTGATGGGGTATTCATTAAGCTGGTTCTGGCTGCAATGTTTGCGTTCCTTGGATCAGAATTTATTGCAATATTCCCGATATTTATAAACTATGAAAAAACAAAGGAAAACGTGTTAAAGCATATAGTGCC
>NZ_LKBG01000172.1 GCF_001402945.1 Acidiplasma aeolicum | reverse complement strand
CGTGTGCTCTTCCGATCTGGTTAAAATTTAAATAATTTAAAATACAGGTATATTTATATAATGATAAACTTATATTTTATGATTTATTGGGGCAATAAATAATTTATAACGGAGATGCCGAAATATAAGTATCTCACTTAACAGGTATTTTGGTTTTAATAATTATATAAAAATTCCATAATACTAAGAATATGCTTTAAATTTGAGCTTTATGCATGGAAAATATAATAAAATATGTGGGAGCACTGGGATTTGAACCCAGATCTAAGGGTCTCTTCCATGTTTCATCGTTCCAGTCATTCATCATTTAATCAGATGACCTTTAGCTAATCACAAACTGACTGGAGCCCTCTAGGATACCTGATTACCCCATGCTCCCTTACATACAGTATTATTTTTTAATATAAATATTATAGTGTTTTAGTTAATTCCATTGATACCCTTATATTAAATTTATAATCATCAGAATTTATTAGAAATCATAAAATCGATTTTAAATGGTGATTATTAAGCAGAACCAAAAAATACATATTAATACCATATTATAATTATTATTTCAACATAAAGCTTTATTTTAAACCTTTTATGATGTATGTAATTCACCATATTTTTATATAATACATATCTCTAAGAGTGTCCAAACATACTTCATATTACGATATACATTATTTTCCTCCCTGAGATTCCGGTTATTTTATTTGCCATTACAATACAGTTGTATGCAACTATAATTTCTCCAATTGATACATCATAATTCCTGTGCCTAACATACCAGATGTACTCCATTCCCAGTATTTCCTTAAGAATGGAAAATGTCCTTTCTATCTCCCACCTCAATTTGTACCTTGATGATTCCTTTTTCCTTAATGCTATACCCAGTTTCCTGT
>NZ_LKBG01000171.1 GCF_001402945.1 Acidiplasma aeolicum | reverse complement strand
AAGTAGCTAATATACTTAATATGCCCGGATCCAGATTCTATATTAATAAAGTAACAGATAAAAACAATAATAAACCCATTAAAATGGGAGGGAAAAACTCTGAATTTACATTAAGAAAGGATGGAAACAATACAGTAGTACTGAACAATTCAACTGTAATAAATGGTATTAAGGAGCTATTGTCAGGTGAATTCGTATGCTATGGCTATAAGAAAACTACAAAATACCTTAACATTGATATATAATAAATAAAAAGAAAGTAAGAAGATTAATGCCAGAGAACAATTTACTGAATTATCCATACAATAACAGAAAACAAACAATGGTAATAAATACAATAGTTAAAGTAAATAATACAAACCAGGTATGGGAATTCGACATAAAGTACATATACGTACAGGGAGAATCAAGAAATACTTACCTGCTTGCAATAATAGACTGCTATACAAGGGAAGTTGTAGGCCATTATTTGGGTTGCCACTGCACAGGAAATGATGTGAAAAATACTATGATAAATGCATTTGATAAAAGAGGCATTAACAATATTTCAGGAATAAAAATGAGAAGCGACAATGGAACACAGTTTATTTGCAATATTGTAGAGGCTTTTCTTTCAATGATGAACATATACCATGAAAGGATCCATCCTGCAACTCCAGAGAATGATATATTGAATCGTTCAATTCAATCCTTGAAAGGGAAGTAATCAGGAGATTTGAATTCGATAATATTGATGAAGCAAGAAATACAATAAAAAGGTATATAGATTTCTATAACAATGAAAGACTGCATTCTGCAATAGGTTATATAACTCCAAAGGAGATGAATATAAAATGTATGGGAATGAAACAAAAAGATTAAAATCTAATAAGAGGATATTGTTTATATTT
>NZ_LKBG01000170.1 GCF_001402945.1 Acidiplasma aeolicum | reverse complement strand
GATATATTTATATAAAGTTTTGATTTTTCTTTACTATGAAATATGATATTATTGTTATAGGTGCCGGAATTACAGGATTAAGCTCTGCATACCATTTAAAAAGGATAATCCATCATTAAAAATACTTATTGTGGATAAATTTAAAACATTCTCACAGGGTAATACAGCAAAAAGTGCTGCTGCATTCAGGGATTTTTTCTCATTAAGAGAAAACCAGGTAATGGCACAGGCATCGATAAATTTTTATAGGCATTTGCAGAATGATTTAAACATTGATATTGGAATGAAGTTTTGCGGTTATTTATTTTTATTTGATAAAGAATACGGAAATGATTTTGTTTCAAAATATCCAAATTCAAGGATAATATACGATGATTTATCAGAATTTTTTAATATAAATATAGATAATGAGACAAAGAATATAATGGATATAGATTCAATAAAAACAGCAATACTGGATGAAAATGCAGGCATAATAGAGCCGGATTTACTATCAAAATTTTATTATAATGAATTAATTGAAATGGGTGCGGGAATACCGGGAAGCATATGGCTGGCCTTTGCATCAGGCAAAAAGGTCTACGGAATAATAGGAGATGGCAGCTTTGCAATGACATCAATGGAGTTAATAACGATGAAAAAATACAACCTGCCTGTTAAATTAATAGTGTACGATAATCATATACTCGGAATGATAAAGCTTGAGGAGGAGGTTATGGGATATCCAGAATATGGCGTCGATTTATACAATCCAGATTTTTCAAAGCTTGCTGAATCTGTGGGAATAAAAGGTATAAGGGTTAACAGTGTGTCTGAACTGGATTCCAAACTGGATGAGTTCTTTTCATATAATGGTCCTGTGGTTCTTGACGTTGTAACAGAAACAAATGAAACACCAATGCCACCAAAAC
>NZ_LKBG01000169.1 GCF_001402945.1 Acidiplasma aeolicum | reverse complement strand
CGCAGCTTGATAGGGAATTGAGGGAGATACTGTTTTCAAATAAGGAATTAAAGGATCTTGGTGATTAAAATATTCATCAAAATAATTTTGTTCAATTTTCTTATTTATTATTTTAACAATATATAAATAAACAGAATAATTAACAGTCAGACCATTAATTTATTGCGCCAATTGCTGAAATAAAATCACCACAGCATTGCATGTTAAATAATTAACATAAGTTTAATTAAAATCATTACAATAATGCAATATGAAGAAAATTTTGGTTTTGGCCTCTGGTAATGGTACAAATTTTCAGGCAATAATAGATGCAATAAATAATGGCGTGGTAAATAATGCAAAAATAACAAAATTGATATGCAACAATAAAAGGGCAAATGTACTTGAAATTGCCAGATCAAACAATATAGAACCAATATTAATAGATTCAAAAGGTGATTATAATAAATTAATATCAGAAATACTATTATCAGAAAACCCGGATTTAATAGTATTGGATGGTTATATGAAAATATTACCTGATTTTATTATAAATAAATTTTTATACAAAATAATAAACATACATCCGTCATTACTGCCATTATTTGGCGGCAAGGGCTATTATGGAAAGAGGGTACATGAGGCTGTATTAAAATCCGGTGCAAGATTTTCTGGATGCACAATACATTTTGCAACAAATGATGTTGATAATGGCCCAATTATAGACCAGAGGATAGTTAATGTTGATGATTATGATACACCGGAATCACTTGAAGAAAAAATACATGAGCAGGAGCATAAGGCATTGGTATTTTCCATAAACCTTGTATTAAGTGGAAACTATGAGATAAATGGCAAAAGGGTTATAAGGAAATTATAATTTATCCAAAAATATATAATAATTTAACATAATTTTATATTTATAATTAAATGAGGGGTTA
>NZ_LKBG01000168.1 GCF_001402945.1 Acidiplasma aeolicum | reverse complement strand
CATACAGATGGATGCTGCTGTCATGTCTGATGGTAATTTTGGATCTGTAATATGCATAGAAAATGTAAAAAACCCTGTTCTTGTTGCACGGGATGTTATGCTTAACTCGCCGCATATAATATTGTCAGGTGACGGTGCCGTAAAATTCGCAAGGTTAATGGGCTATGATTATTATGACCCGCATACAGAGAAATCAAGAAATATGATAAGGAAATTTTATTCTGAGTCCTTTAATGGGAATGTCCCTGCTATATTTAACCGTAAAAAATCTGGTGATACTGTTGGTGCAGTTGCAAGGATAAACAACAAATTTGCCGCTGCAGTTTCAACAGGTGGATCGTTTCCAATGCTCCGTGGGAGGGTTGGTGATTCCCCATTAATAGGTGCTGGCATATATTCCGGACCTAATGGTGCAGTTGTTGCAACCGGCATTGGAGAGGAAATAGCAAAAAAATTATTGAGCTATAAAATTTACTCAAAAATAAAAACGGATTCGCTTGAAAATATTGTTAAAAACGAGGTGAATTCATTTAAAACAAGCTGTGGAATTATAGCCATAACAGATGATGAATACATTGCATACTCAAATACAAACATGGCATATGCCTATAAAGAATTTTAAAAATTTTTATTATTTTTCAATTACTGTTCCGGTATCAATTGAACCGATGTTTTTTATTGATGTTATATAAACGCGGGTTCCACCGTTTTCAATAAACCTTAAGGATGCCAGAATTTTGGGCTTAATAGTACCCTCCTCAAAGTTGATTTTATTATAATAATCAAGCATTTCAGCATATTTTATTCTATTGATTTTCCCTTTTTTATTTCTGTAATCTAAATAAACATTGTCAACATCTGTTATTATAATAAATTCAGACGCACCGATGGATGTTGCCAGCAGCGATGAGCTCAGGTCCTTGTCTATCAC
>NZ_LKBG01000167.1 GCF_001402945.1 Acidiplasma aeolicum | reverse complement strand
CATTGTCAGATGGTGATAATATTGTTACACCTGTAATGGCATATAAATCCAAAATGGTTGTAAAATGAAAACTTATAAGTTTATAAAGTATATAAAGGAAATAATAATGGGACAACACAACTTAAAAAATAATAAATAAATTTATATATCAATACATTACAGTATAAAGTTTATTATGCTAAATTCGTACTAATTGTACTAAAATAGTAATAATTTTATAATACAAAATTATGTATGGTCAATGAACATAATAGAAAAAATCCTGAAAAGTCATTCTGTGGATAATTTAAAATCAGTCTCTCCCGGTGATATAGTTACTGTAAGTGTTGATAGGGCAATTATTGTGGATATGGCAGCCCTGCACCCTGAATTTGTAAATAACCCACCTATTAAACCATTCGACCCGGATAAAATAGCAATAATATTTGACCATTTTGTTCCACCCCCAAATATAGAGATAGCAAACAGGGTGAATAAATTAAGAAAACTTGCAAAAATTTGGGGCTTAAAGGATTTTTACGATGTTGGCAGGGGAGGCATTTCACATGTTTTTTCTGGAGAATCTGGATGGATTCTACCAGGTTCAATAATAGCAAATACAGATTCGCACACAGTTGCAACTGGAGCTTTTAATGCCATTGGAAGGGGTCTGGGGACACCGGAAATGATGGGTATTATTGCAACAGGCAAAACGTGGTTTATAGCAGGTGAAACTGTAAATGTTAGATTTATAAACGGATTAAAAAAGGGAGCTTCTGCAAAGGATGTTTTCTTTAAAATGGCAGAGATAATAGGCGATATTCCAAATATGAACATTGAATTTTCCGGTACTGGAATTAAAACGTTAAATATGGATGAAAGGTCATCGATATCAACAATGTGTGCGGAATTAAGTGCTGAATTTGCGGTGTTTCCTTTTGACGATATTCTTAAAGAGTATTTGGAAGGGATTGGCATTAAAAATTATAACCCGGTATATCCAGATAATGATGCTGAATATTATAAAACATATGAAATAGATCTTGATAATGTTGAACCCATGGTTGCCTTACCTGATAAGATAATAAACAATGTTAGGCCTGTAACAGAGCTTGGTAAGGTGGAAATAAATCTTGCGGTGGTTGGTTCCTGCGCAAATGGCAGGTTATCTGATCTTAGGGATGTATCTGAGGTTTTAAAAAATAAAAAAATAAATAAAAATGTCAGATTAATAGTAACACCCGCTTCCATGAAAGTTTATGAAGAGGCCATAAGACTTGGTTATATAGACAATATAATAAAGGCCGGTGGCATGGTAACAAATCCAACCTGTGGGGCATGCCTTGGAGGCCATATGGGCGTTTCCTCTGATGGGGACGTTGTTATAAGCTCAACAACCAGAAATTTTAAGGGAAGGATGGGGTCACCAAAATCCAGGATATATCTTGGATCGGCCAGGACCGTGGCACTTTCCGCAGTTAACGGTTATATAACTGGTGATGAAAATGAATAATATAACAGGAAGGGTATGGAAGTTCGAGGACAATATTAATACGGATTTAATGTATCCACAGATATGTTACACACTCCCGGAAAATGATAAGCCTTTTTACGCCATGCATGCAAACAGGCCTGGATGGGCTAGGATGGTAAATAAGGGGGATATCATAGCGGCAGGCAAAAATTTTGGAACAGGTTCAAGCAGACCTGCTGCTGATAATTTAAAAAATCTTGGCATTGCCTGCGTTCTGGCAGAATCTATTAACGGACTTTTTATGAGGAATTCCGTAAACTCAGGATTAATTTCCCTCGAGGTTCCCGGAATTACAGGCATGGCCGATGAGGGTGATACCCTGAGAATCAACTTTAATGGCAATTACATAGAGAATATATCCAACGGTAAAATTGTTAAATTCAGGCCGCTGCCAGAATTCTTAATGGAAATAATTGATGCTGGAGGCATAATAAATATATTGAAAAATAAGGGATTGCTAGGAGAACCATTATAATTTAAACGCTGGTTTTTATTTTAATTATCTCTTCAAGTTTTTTATTAATTGTGAGTATTAATGGAATAAATAAAACGGATAAAATTGCCATAGCAATCCATGCTAATTTATAATTGTATGCTGTATAGACTATTGTGAAAATTACAGGTATGACTGCCGCAACAAGAAGCTGCACAAAATTTACGAATGATAATGATAATGATATAAGGTCCCTTCTGGCCATATACCTTACAAAGGTGTATGTAACAGAAATGCCGTATACTGTTGACATGCCCATGGCAATAACAACAATAAGGATTTCAATATAATTAAAGATAAAGGCCGTAATTGCAAGAAGTGCTGCAATAAGTATGTTAAGGAGAAGAAAAACGCGAATTTTATGATCTGTTCTTGAAAAATGATAACCACCAAGAACACCCCCGAAAAATCCTATTAATAGATATATTGATGCCAGCGTGCTTGCCGTTATATGTGAAAAACTCAGTGATTCCAGATAATAAACAAAAAACTGGCCCATTATTGTTTCTGAAATCATGCTTCCAATGCCTATAAATGCTATGAATATAATCATTTTTGATGAAAAAACCTGCAACAGACTTTTTTTAATATTGGACCTCTCAGTTTTAATGTTTGGTATATTTTTAAATAATATATAGAGCACCAAAAAGAGCATTACCGTTATTATACCTGCTATTAAGAATGCATATCTGTATCCAATATAAATATCAAGAATGGCCCAGCCAATAACACCTGTGCCTGCGCCTATATTAAATGCGCCATTATACACACCAATATGAAATGAATATTTCTCGGATGGAACTATGGATGCCAGCAGGCTCAATGCCGGTGAGAAGAATAATGCGGCAGACATCCCTGCCAGAAATCTTGAAATCGATATTTCTAAAAAGTTTGTTGATAAACCTGAGGTTATCGCAAATATGCCAACAAAGAGAAGTCCAATTAATGATGTTTGTTTATCACCAATAAATGAGGAAAGGTAACCACCCAGAAGCTGAAATATAGAAATACCAATATAAAAAGAGGTTACCACCAGTCCAAGCTGCACGGAGGTTAGGTTCATATATGATTTTATATAAATTAGTGCGGGTGCTATATCCATCCAGTTAACTGCATATACTGCCCTTGCACTGTGTATGAGAACGGCCTTTCCCCTGTAATCCATTGAGGTAAATATATTGCATATTTATAAATATAATTATAAGTAAAGTATTTATTGATAAAACTTTTTTAACCTGTTCAATTCTTCTGTAAAATTATTAAGATACCCATCAAGAAGGTTTATTATTTTTGCAGAATTATAACTGCTAATACGCCTAAAATTTATAGAATTATCACTGGTATCCAGAACCGCATACATTGGTTTTAATATACCGTCACGTGGCTGTCCAAGACTGCCGGGATTTATGATCTTGTTCCTGTAAAACATCATAAAATGTGTGTGGCCAAGCACAATATAATCATATTTGTTAAAAAATTCCTTATCCCTAAATATTTTTTCAGCCTCAGATGCAAATACATAACCGTTTAAATTATTGTATGGTGAACCATGGGTTAAATATAAATTAAGGTTATCTATTTGAAAATCATAATTATTTTTAAATGTTTTTATAAAATTAATGTCATTTTCAGAAAGAAGCTTCAGTGATATTTCCCTGCGGGTTAATTCACTCAGTTGAAGCATATCTGCAGAACAGTTGCATGATGTATTATATGCAACGGCATAATCGTGATTTCCCATAATATTAATATCAGATTCAGACCTTAGAAAATCAATAACCTCTGCAGGCTGCGGGCCATAATCCACTGCATCCCCAAGAAAGATCATTTTATCATAGTTCTCAAGTTTATCAAGTGCCTTCAGTGCCTCATAGTTTCCATGGATATCAGATACAATAATTACCTTCATGCATTATAATGCATATTTAATATATATTAATTATGTAAGAATATTCATATGTAAAATTTTTAATATATATTATTTACATCCTCCCTTTTAAATATCTCTCCATGGAATGGCACTATAATTCTGCTTTTTAACCTTATAAGTTTGTGGTAAGATGTCACCGCCTCGTCATAATTATAACAAAAAAATCTAAAGGGAGGC
This sequence comes from Acidiplasma aeolicum, assembly GCF_001402945.1. Lineage (GTDB taxonomy): Archaea > Thermoplasmatota > Thermoplasmata > Thermoplasmatales > Thermoplasmataceae > Acidiplasma > Acidiplasma aeolicum. The sequence continues at coordinate 10,266 of NZ_LKBG01000167.1, read as the reverse complement.
ATTGGATGCATGGTATTATTAATTGCATCACCTGCAATTAATATATCATTGTAAAGAACTGATATATGCCCTCTCGTATGCCCATGAGAATTTATAATTTTTAATTTCCCGAGATTCTGCTCCCTGCCAATTTTAATATCAATTTTAATGGGATCAAGCTTTATATTATTTATGCGCCTTACAGTATCATAGAATTCTTTTTTATTTGTATTTAATACTGATTTAACATCCCTGTATTTTAATTTAAAAATCATATAATTGTTGAGTGCTTCCTCCTCGTTTTCATGTGCTATCACCTTGGCTCCTGATATATTTTTTATTGCATTTACATTTCCGCTATGGTCAGGGTGGTAATGGCTTACAATAATATATGCAATATCGTTTATACTGTAGTGTATTTTTTTCAAAAAACTGGAAATTAAATCCATATTTCCCGGAAGACTTGTATCAACCATGACCAGACCGTTTTTATAGGCATTTTCAATGAAAACCACATTGTGGTTAAGTACAGTGCCAAAAAAATTAGGCTCCAGTATTTCAAGTATGTGTAAATTTTCAGTCAGTTTCATTGTGACCAAACCTTGGTATTAACTCTATCGGTACATCAAATCTTTTAATGCCATAATTTTTTATGCTTTTCCCTGCTATTTCCATTGTTGCATCTGCAATTTTATCACAGTATTTGCATACATTACAGTCCATTGAATTACAGTCATTATATTTAAAGAAGTTAATCCATGATTTTGGAAATTTTTTGTTATCTATCCTTACATCTCTTAATATCCTGTAATTATCCGGACCATTTATTTTTTCCATCACCCTTGGCATTGCATTTCCCTGGGGAAAACTTAAAAGGTTCAAAAGATTTCCATCATAATTTCTTTCAGAATATGCTTTTATTGATCTCAATATCCAATCTGTCCTTTTTGTCCTTGAGGCAATTTTAAATCTATCAATGCCTATTTTTTCATATTCGTATGTATCCTCAGGCCTTATCCAGCGCATCTTTATTATATTCCTTGGATCGTTAAGCACATCTGTGGAACAAAACATAATTGGATACTCAAACCAGAAGCTATTCTGCCCTGTAACTGTTGATTCAGAAGATACAATATCATGGGTTCTCCTGTACGGACAGCCAAAAAGGCATGAATTATCTGTAATAAGTTCAAGATCTATATTATTTTTCATTGCAAATTCATGTGCTGCCTCCAAAAATTTAAAATCGCGTGTGGTATCCTCATGAAGTATTATTGTATTTACACCCAGACCCGCGTATTCTTCAATTTCCCTCATTGATGATACACGTGCAAATGATGATACTGAAACATTCATATCTGGATAATCCCTTTTTATTTTTTTAATAAGAAATGGAAGTGCAACTATAAATCCATCAACATTCATATTAACAAGCCTGTCAATTTCAATATTCAACTTTTTATTGTATTCTCCTGAATACTCACCGGTATTTAGGGTTGCACTATTCATTACATATAAAAATTTAATTTTATGATCATGCATGAGTTCTATATGATTTTTAAATCCCTCATCCGAGATATCTGGAAGCAGAAATGCTGCCCTGCCATGGCCTGTTATTGTTTTTTTAAAACTTCCAAACATGTGTGTTACAGGATATTTGGATGCACCTTCTATTAAATTATCGTCAAAATTTGTTCCTACTACAAGTCTCATAATCTTATTTATCAATATTTAATATTTATTCCTTAATTTTTTTCTAAATATATTTATTTGATTATTATTTCTTATATATTATAACTTATTTAGTCATATGGTGATAGAATGGAAACAATAGAAAGAAAAGTTTTAAAGGTGGAGAGGAAGGCATGCAGATGCGGATACTCACCAAGCTGGGGAAATTAAATGCCCCAGCAATTTTTTTCAAAATATAATGTTTTTATTCGGGATGGTTCTGAATTTATACTGTTTAATACACTAACAGGCTATGCGATAAAGGTTAGCAGCGAGGAAAAGGAAAAAATTACATCTGGAATAATCCCAGAGGATATTAAGGAAGTTTTTTATGAAGGTTTTATAACAGATGATATAAATGCTGAATTTGATAAATTAACCCTTAAAAAGAATATACTTGAACCGACAATGGTTTTAACATACAACTGCAACTTTGATTGCAGCTACTGTTTTCAAAAAGATTTCAGAAATAAATCCAGGGTTAATGATAACATAATAAATGGATTTGTAAATTATATAAACAAAAATAGCAATGGCAGAAAGGTCAGGGTTACATTCTTTGGCGGCGAACCATTGCTTGAGGCAAATACAATAAAAAAGGTTTCATCTATGCTGGGCAATTTAAATTATGAATTCAGCATCGTTACGAATGGTTCAATGCTTACCAAAAATATGGCAGATGATCTTTATGGCTATGGATTAAGGTATGCACAGATAACACTGGACGGGCCAAGAGAGGTCCATGATTCAAGAAGATATTTTGTAAACAGGCGCGGTTCATTTGATATAATTTTAAAAAATCTTCTATATGTTCAGGATCTTTTAAATGTGGTGTTGAGAATAAATATAGACTATTCAAACATTGATGACTTTGATGAACTGCTATATGAATTAAAAAATATGGGGATAGAAAATATTAGAATAGACCCACATCTTGTTCATGAAAATCTTTTTAGGAATGAGGCCTGGGATGAAAACATATCCAGACAGGATGAATTTGATGCAGTTCAGAGGATATGGCACAAAATAAAATTGCATGGTTTCAGGGTTCCACAGGATATATTCAGGCTTGGTGTATGTGTTGCGCATGTTGATGAGGACATAATAGTTGATCCGGCAGGTTATATATATCCATGCTGGGCATTTACAGGCAATACAAAATTCGCCAAGGGTTTGCTAAAATCAGATGGCAGTGTTGAGATAATAAATAGGGCACTGCTTGCCAAAAATGCATCACTTGCATGGAAGAATGATGAGTGCAAAAACTGCAGTTACCTGCCATTATGCTTTGGTGGATGCAGATTTTTTTCTGTTCTGGATGGAAAATCATTTAGTTCAAAAGAGTGCAGAAAGGAAACATATAAAAAGGCAGTTGATTTTATTAAAGACTTTATTTAATATGTAATTATTAACATATGAAAATAATTTTATATGAAAAAATAATTCCCAGAGAATGTTATTGAATGAGATTGGGGAGGCCAATATATATAAAATGCTATCCGATGAAACAAGGTTGAAAATACTCAAACTTTTATCCAGTGAAAGCCTATCAGTTTCCGGCATAATAAATAAAATGGGAATGGATCAGCCCCTTATATCACATAAATTAAAGGATTTACGTGAAAATGGCCTTGTAATAAGTTACAGATCAGGAAAAAATATAATTTATAAAATATCTGACGATTCTTTAAGGAATTTATTGAGAGCTGGCAGTGAGGCCGGTAAAAAAATAGAGAGAATATGTAAATGTGCGGAATGCGATGAATAAGCATGAAAATAATGTTCTATGTCTCACTGATAATTTTTATTGTAACACTTTATCTTGTAATTAAAAAACCAAAAAACATAGGCATAGGGTATTCGGCCCTTGCAGGTGCGGCAGTTACATTTATTTTGGGCATATCAAGTATAGAAGACATAATTAGGGTATGGGACATCGTCTGGAATGCGACGTTTACATTTATTTCGATTATAATAATATCACTTATACTTGATGAGGCTGGTTTTTTTGAATATATAGCATATAAAATTGTAAATTTTGCAGGCAATAATATAAAAAAACTTTTTTTATTAATTATAGTTCTTGGTTCTGTAATATCAGCAATATTTGCCAATGATGGCACTGCACTGATATTAACACCCATAGTTTATTCAATACTTTACAGGTCCAAATTCAGTAATGACAAAATATTACCATTTATTATGGCAACAGGGTTTATTGCAGATACTGCAAGCATACCGTTTACTGTAAGCAATCTTGTGAATCTTGTAACTGCAGGCTATTTTAATATTACATTTTTAAGGTATACAGAGATTATGATAATTCCTGATTTAATATCAATAATAGCCAGTGTTGCCGTTCTTTACATATTTTACAGATCTGAACTCAAAAAAAATTATGCTGCAAATACTGATATTAAACCAGAGGATCTAATAAAAGATAAAAGAATTTTTAAAATTTCATTTCCTGCCATATTAATCTTAATAACACTGTATTTTATTTCTGGATTTATAAAAATACCGGTGTCATTTATATCAATGCCGTTTGCAGCCTTTTTTTATTTAATGGCACGGCTGGATAAAAGAATAGATGCCAACAGGGTCATAAAAATTGCCCCATGGCAGATTGTTTTATTTTCCCTTGGCATGTATATCATTGTTTTTGGAGTTAGCAATGAGGGTTTAAATTTAATTTATGTTTACGTACTACAGCATATAAATAATGTTTTACCACCCTTTAATTTTATACTATCAGGATTTTTCTTTGCATTTAACGCTGCCATAATGAATAACCTGCCATCGGTAATGATTGGCGATATAGCCATATCCGGCCTTAAAAATCCAGGACTCCTGATGTATGCAAACGTAATAGGAAATGACATAGGACCCAAATTTACCCCCATAGGTTCTCTGGCCACGCTGTTATGGCTTTACACACTGGAAAGAAAAAATGCAATTAAAATATCATACAGGTATTATATGAAGGCTGGCCTTATTTTGGCTGTACCAGTACTTTTCAGTACGTTACTGGCACTTTACATCGTTTCCAGAATAATTTAAATCAAAATTATAAGGAAATATACCAATCCCGGGTATAATCCTCATTATTATTTTAATACCGTTTTTATATTTTTTATCCATAATATTAATAAAATGGTTCGCCTATTTATTTCCATATAAAAACCTTTATATAAATAATATATTGAAAAAAACATACATATATATAGTTTTTTTAAATATATATACATGAGTTCAGTAAGAAAGATCCAGCTAACTGGAGGTTCAACATATATAGTTTCATTACCTTCTAAATGGGTTAAAAACAATCATCTAACAAGGGGAAGCGAGGTAAAAATTGAGGAATCAAAGGACAGACTTGTTTTATATAATAGCTCCGATGTTAAAACGGAAATAGATAAGGTTCTTAATATAGGGCAGATAGATACAAAAAGCCTTCAAAGGGCCCTTATATCAATTTATATTTCTGGATTCGACACACTTACAATCAGAAGTTCAAACTATATATCTGATGAGATAAGGGATACCATAAAAAAATTTTCCAAGCTGGTAATAGGAATAGAAATATTTGAGGAGGACTCAAAAAAGGTTGTATTGCAGAACGTACTTAATTCAAATTCATATCCAATCTATAATTCAATAAAAAGGATGTCTCTTAATGTTGAGTCAATGATATCCGATGTAATTTCAGGAATAAGTTCAAATGATTATGGCCTGTTAAAAAGTGTGGTATCAAGGGATGATGAGATTGATAGATTTCAGTGGTATATATACCGGGAGGTGAAGGCAAGAAGCTGTGAGGATGGTAACAGCATATATTATCTGCTATTATCAAGAATACTTGAAAGAATAGCAGACCACGCAGTCAATCTATGCAATATATGGACAAAAAAGAATAATTCATCAAAAACCGCAATAAATAAGGTAATTGAGTTTCTTAACTTCTGTCTGGAACTCTATAAAAAGGCCATATCACTTTATTATTCAAAAAAATATGCCGGATTAAATGATATTATATGCATGAAAAAAACAATAAATGGTTATAAAAACGAGTTATTAAATATTTCACTGGATTCTGATATTGAAACAATTTCATTTACATCCGAGGAAATAACAAGAATAGGCTTTTATTCCACAGACATTGCAGAGCTGGCCATGGACATGATACTTTCATCCTCCAATGAAATGGATTTATAATTTTTTAATATCAATAATTTCACATGTATTTCCATTCCCCTTAAATATTTTTGTTGTTATATTATGAAATATGCCAACCTCAACAACACCGGGAATCATTTTAATTTTTTGCTCAAGTCCTGTATCAGTATAATCAAATCTGCAGTCTATTATGTAGTTCCCATTATCGCTGATGAATTTTTTATTATCCCTGAATGTGCATTTTGCCCCAAGTTCCTCTATGTGGCTTAAAGTTTGATCTTCCATGAATGGTATAACCTCAACAGGTAATGGAAATTTATGCAGTTTTTCAGAAAATTTTGAGCTGTCAACCATTATAAATACATTCTTACTATTGTACGCAACAATTTTTTCCCTTACAAGCGCCCCTCCACCACCTTTTATAAGATTTCCATCAGGATCAAATTCATCTGCACCGTCAAAATCTATATCAATATTATTAATGTTATTTACTGTCTTAATCCCGTAACTATTGGCAATTTCCTCTGTTTTCTTAGATGTTGGAACACCAATAATATCGGTTATTTTACCACTTTTTACCAGTTCTCCAAGGGCATCAAGAAAATATCTTGTTGTTGACCCTGTGCCAAGCCCAAGCTTCATGCCACTTTTAACATGCTTTATTGCCTCCATTGCCGCAGCCCTTTTTTCCTCCTCGAACATAAATCCTTAATGTTAATGTGATTAATTAAGTTTTAATACCAGTTATAAATGGAATAAAATTTAAGGTTATTATTAATGCATGTACATATGGATAACATAATGATCCTTGGGAGTGGTTACTCGGGATTGAATGCCTATTACAGGCTTAGGAGGAAATTTAATGTAAAAATAATTACCAGAGATTATTATTTAAATTATTATCTATTTAACAATCCTGTAAGAATAAAATTAAAAGATGATATAATAAATGAGCAGGTAAAAGATGTTAATATAGAAAAAAGGGAGATAATAACAGATAAAAATGTATATAATGCAGATAAAATTATAATAGCCACGGGATGTGACCGCAATAATCAGATCACGTTTCTTGAAAAAATGAAGCTGGAAAATAACATGGCCATAGGATCCCAGAATGAATTTGACGAATATATAGTTATCAACTTTATACTGGCCATGAAAAAATATAATAAAAATTTTAAATTTTCAGGCAATGCCCTCTCTTTTCTTGGTAAAAAAATTCGTGATGGCGTTATTAGCCTGCTTAATCATTATAATATAACAATAACGGAGAGCCCGGATTATATTCTTCCAGAATGCAAACCGGCCCTATTTAATGACTTTTTAAACACGGATAATAAACTGCGAATTGCAGATGATGTTTTTGCCATAGGGGATGCCATTAATTTTGGGCCAAAAATTGGTGAGCTTGCCATGAGAATGGGCATATTTGTTGGAGATTACATAAATGGTGCAAAAAATAGCTTTGACCCTGTTTATATAACTGTTTTAGGATCGCCACAGGGTCCCGGGATGAGGGTTGTCAGCAGCATTCCATGGGGTGGCAGCATTGAAAAATTTAGATTTTTAAGGAAGCCTGCCATAATGAAGGGTTTTTTATATAATTACTACAGAATTAGACGCGGCAATATGGGATTTTTAAAATATATATAAATTTAAATTATAGGGCATTAATTTTATCCTTAAAACACTTTATTGTGCTGTTTATGTTGCTTAATGATACAGAATTTAATCTATCAGAACCCATAATTTTAACAATCATGCCAAAATTGAAATCGCTTTCCCAGTCTATTTTTGTTTCCTGTTCCGCAGGTGTTAGGCCTATATTGATGCGAAACTGTATCTTTGAACCAGCTATCCTGCCATCACCATCAATTTTTATATTATTCCCGGAATAATTATATGTAAATGTCATTCTTCCGGATATTGTATTCATTGCAGATATTCCTGCATCCGATATGTCAAGCTTGAGTTTACATTTTATTTTATCGCCATATTCAAGATCATACACACCCGGCAGACATGGTATAACATTTTTTAAATCTTTAAAAAACAATGAAACCTCATCATTGCCCTTATTAACCATAAAACTACCATTAAATTTCATTTTTGTTTCCTCTTTTAATGCCTTCATTCAACAGATATGCTGATAGTATGTAATCAGCATATTCGAAATCCATACCATCCCTGTAGGAATTTATATAATTTATAAATTCTTTATCAAGGCCACCCATATTTGACTCCATGTATCTTTCAAAAGTATCATTAAAATTTATTTTGGATGTATCATAATTATGTGAGCCAAAAATTTCTGATATCCTGTTGCTTAATTCGGACGCCATAAGCCTTGTGGTGGTGAATTTCCCACCTATTATGCTTATCATGTTATCGAAATTATCAATTATTGAAAAATCTCTTGTACCCCTGGAGTTATCATCCTTAACAAGAGGCCTCATTGAATAGTAAAGTTTCTTATAGCGCTTTTTTTCAAGTGATGGCACCATCTTGGATACCTCAGACAGCATAATATCAAGGTCCTCATCATCCACATCATTGGAATCCGGATCATCAGAGATAATTGCCAGGGTTCCGGCCACCGTGCCAGAACCGTAAGGGAGTATAATATCACCATCTGATGGGGGGCGCATCCTGTTAATTATGGACCCAACAAAGGGTCTGTCATAGACTGCCATGTATCCAAGTGTTGGCATAACTTCAAAGTTCTTTATGCCCAGATTCTGGGCAACATTACCAGACCATGGCCCCGAGGTGTTTATAATAAAATCAAATTTTTCAGTTTGTATATTTCCATTATATGAATATTTTAATGAAATTACATTATTTTTCGACACAGACCCGCCAACTACATTACAGCCTGTATTAAATTTTGTACCGGCCATTATGGCCTCCAGTGCAACAGCTGCAGAAAAATTATGAGCGCTTATAATTTTGTCAGGAACCCTTATAACCCTTTCAATCTTTGGGTTTACATATGCCTCCATTTTTAAAAATTCCTCAGGTGGTAATTCCTCTGAATCTATACCATTTTTTTCATTGCTTTTTATAAGCATGTCACCATAATTTGATTCAACTTCTCCAAGGGATATGTAATAACCGCCGGTATCCTTTATGAATCTGCTGGCAGTTTTGCTTAATAACTTATTTTCCTCCATACATTCCCTTGCTGAGTTTGGGTCATTTACAGAATACCTGGCACCACTATGCAGCATACCATGGAATCTGCCGGATGTCCCGGCAAGAAGTGAGTTTCTTTCAAAGACCGTTACTTTATAACCATTCATGGATAGATTAAGGGCACTGAAAATACCTGTGATCCCACCACCTATAATGCCTATTTTTTCCATTTAATGCTGTTATGATTTTTTCGTATTTATTGATATCTAAAATCTAAATTAACCTGTTAAAATTTAACGTAAATACCTCAAATTTAGACCTTATGGTGGAAATAAAATTAATCTAGGAATATTGATGTTTTATTTATCCTCAAATAACTATATAAGTAATTTATATATGGTGTTGCATGGAAATGTATGATTATTTAACAAAAAACTTTGTAATAATAGGTCATCGTGGCCTCCCTGAGAAATATCCAGAAAATACAGAGATTTCATTCAAAAATGCATTTAATTATACAGATGCTGTGGAACTTGATGTTCATTTATCTGCAGATGGTGGGGTTTACATAGTTCACGACTTTAATTTAAAAAGATTAACGGGGAATGATATTAATATAGAAAACCTAAATTCCTCTGAAATAGACAGGTTAAATATAAAGGGTTTTAAAATACCGCGGCTTGACTATATATTAAAAACATATCATGAAAAATATTTTTTTATTGAACTAAAAACAATAGATGATTCTGGCAGTATGGTTTATAACAATATTGTTACAAAAACTTTGGAAATAATAAAAAATACAGGAATGAAAGATCACGTTTGTGTCATATCATTTAACCCATTCTCACTCAGGGAAATGCATGCCCTTGATGATTCAATTATGCTGGGTCTGGATTACTGTGATTTATCCGAAAAATATATGGGAAAACTTAACAGTGTTGATCTGAGGGAACTTGGAATTTCTGTTTATATACCAGAATATAAAAATGATAAAATTGACTGCCTCATTAAATTAAGAAGTCTTGGATTTATTGTAATTCCATGGACGGTTGATAATTATGTTGATGCCGTAAAAATCAAAAATGCGGGTTTAAACGGTATAATAACCAACAGGGCCGATGTTATGGCCAGCATGCTAAAATTATAGCAGGATAATTATTGATCAATTATGGCATGATAAAAAATTATTTTTTATTAGTTATAAGATATTTTTCCATCTTTAAATATAATATTAAATCATTA
>NZ_LKBG01000166.1 GCF_001402945.1 Acidiplasma aeolicum | reverse complement strand
GAATAATTTTACTGTATATATGGTAGATGCAAGGAAAACATTGCATTTAAGAAATATGATGAACCTTAATACTATTAAATCAGACAGTGAAGATGCACATGTTTTAGCGGCTACACCATGGCATGATCCCAGGTATATGGAATATACAGGGCATAATAGGTCTTCATTGTCTAATATTTCAAGGGAAAGGAATATTGTTGTTAAAAGTATTACTGCAATTAAAAATTATATATACAGCGACCTTGCAGCAATATTCCCTGAATTTATCAATTTATATGATATTGATTCCTCAACAGGAATGGCAATACTATATGAATATGCAACACCGTATAATATTGTAAATGCTGGTATTGACAATGTCATAAAAATAGTTAAAAAGGCAAGCAAGGGGCACTATAATATGGAAGATATCAATAAATTAATGGAAATATCTGAAAATAGCATAGGAATACCTGATGAAGATGGTGCATATAAATTCAAAATAAGGATGAATATTAATAGATTAAAGAATGAAATGAACAATTTAAAGGATATTGAAAAAGAGATTATAAATAAAAGCAATAATAATGAGGATGTTAAAAATATCAGCAATCTTAAAGGCATAGGAATAATAAACTCTGCAATAATAGTATCAGAAATAGGAAATATAGAGCAGTTCAAATCTCCATTGAAATTAGAATCATATGCAGGAAAGTGCCCTGATATAGAAAGTTCAGGTGGCAAAACGCATACTAAGGGAATAACACATGTAAGGAATAAATACCTTAGCAATGCTGTATATGAAAGTGCTATTTCATTAGTAATGAATAAAAATAAGGAATTCTATGATATATTCAACAGGGAAATAGGAAAAAAGAAATCCAATGTACAGGCGTATATAGCAGTTTCAAAAAGATTGTTATTCCATATATACAGCATTATGAAGAACCATAA
>NZ_LKBG01000165.1 GCF_001402945.1 Acidiplasma aeolicum | reverse complement strand
GGTTGATTAAGTATAATGGTAAAGGGTCATTTGAATTTACAGTAAAAGTATTACACTATCAAGAAACTTAATTTTGTATATTATATGATTTAAATTATAACATCTATTCTTTATAAATATAGGGTGCAAACCTTTTCTTTGAATAAAATTCAGGATCATGTCCAGGGTATATTTCAAAATTATCAAATTTATTTTTTAAAATAACTTTATTTGCTGATTTGCCCCACATTGAAGTACAAGAATCAAATCCTTGTCTTCTTAAAGTTGGTTGAATATTTTCTAATGTATATATAGCATCACTGGTAAAGATTATCTTATTATTTTTTGAATGATACATTAGACCCTGAGTTCCTGGTGTATGACCGTATAATGAAATTATTTTAAGATTGTCATTAATTTTATAGTTACCATTAATAGTAATATAATTTAAATCATCAAAATCGAAATCATTTCTATAATATACATCTTTATAAAACCAATCAGGATTGTAAGCATAATCTAATTCTTTTTTTTGTATTAGTATTGGTATATTAGTATTCCTAAAGAATTTCAAACCTCCAGCATGGTCAAAATGCAGGTGGGACAATATGACTAGTTTGATATCCTTTATATTTAGGTTTAATAAATTTAATTGATTAATTAAATGTTGATTATCGGATTGCTTTGTTGAAAATCGTTTCATAATGCTATAATTACCATCGATATTGGGACCAGTATCAAATAATACTATCAGATCGTTTAACTTAATTACAACACCAATAAATGGTACTTTAATAATCTCATTACTTTCACCATATACTAAAATAGATTTCTCATGATAATTAGCTCCTAAATCTAATAATGAAAAACCATTAATTTCCATAATATATGAAATTTATTTTTAATAATAAATAGATAATATTACATGTAAATCAATCTGATTATTTAATAAGATC
>NZ_LKBG01000164.1 GCF_001402945.1 Acidiplasma aeolicum | reverse complement strand
AAAAAATAATATATGATATTATTTAAATTAATGGTTTTTCTTATAATGTAATTATATAGAAAATATGATTAAACGGAATTTACGGTATTTATCTAAATGAATTAAATACAAACAAATAAATTTATTAAAATTTTTTATCGCTTATTCCTGGGTCATAAGCTGATAATACGTTTTTATATCTCCTTAAATAATTATATGCTTTATGGCATTCAAATATGTTTTCTGCTATACCTATTGGCAGATTTTCATTTACATTTCTTGGCTTAAATGATGCATCTGTAAACACTATTTTACCTTTTTTAGTATTAATTATAAACGCTTGGGATGATCTATGATGGCAGCCTACCCAAACTGCTGTTATTCCTGGAATTAATTCTACTGGTATGTCAGATTCATAAAATTGAATCCTAGAATAAGCATCAAATATAAGATATTTAAGTTGTTTTTCTGGTATAAATAAATTCCTTTTTATATTGTGATATCCAGGAGTTATTATATCTTCAATCCAACCCTTTCTAGAAATGAAATATCTAGCATTCTTAAATTCATCTAGTCTTCCAGTTGTATAATCCTGCATGGGTGTAAATGCTATATTTTTAATATCTTCAGTTTTGAATTTACTTGAATCCAAAATTTTTATTGAATCGTATGATTTAAATAATGCTCTTTCTCCCGCAAATTTTTCCATTTCATGGTTCCTTTCGGTTAAGTCCAGTGGCATTCCTGTATTTATAAGTACATTTGTTTCATCATTATAAGCAATAACCATGTGAAAAGTAAGCCTTTCCCATTTCCTCCATTCAGTCATCCTGTAAACTTCTGGCCCAGGAACTTCAGATTCTCCAATTTTCAATATAATTACATTAAATACATCATTCATATTTATAACTTATATTTAATTATATAAATTAAAATTAATTCCTGACATTTCCAATGTGTTTA
>NZ_LKBG01000163.1 GCF_001402945.1 Acidiplasma aeolicum | reverse complement strand
CGTCTTTAAAAAATAACATTTATTTCTCCAAATTTTTTAAAATTACATTTTTTAATAAAATAATTAATTCATCAGAGCATGATGGGGTTTTGGCCCTTACGTATTCTATACCATTTTCTGCAAGGAATTCCTTATATTTTACATCAAGATCATATAAAATTTCTAGGTGTTCATATAAAAATCCAAGTGGCACAACAGCAATATTTTTAATGCCATCCGCCCTGAATTTATCAATTAGAGAGTAAATAGATGGCTCAATCCATTTTCCATAGGGCCCCTGGCTGTAAAATGCTGTATAATAAGATTTTATTCCAAGAATTTTTGAAATTTTATCAGCATATTTGTGTAAGGAATTTATATAATCTGTTTCGTCATCTATTAATGGAAGGCTGTGTGCGGTAAAAAGAAAGGAATCATAATCATAAATGTATTTAGAAATGTTTTTTATCCATGCATATGTGAACATTTCATCATCAAGCCCGTTTATGAACTTATAATCAACATTTTTTGGCAGTATTGCCTTTTTGAACGGTATCTCATATGATTTACTAACATTATTAGATTTAAACGCAAATAATGGCAATGCTATTACAGATTCATATTCATTATTCAATGATTCAACGGTTTCCTCAATTCCTGGTTTCCAGTGCTTGTATGCATCCGTAACCTCAAAATCACCGTATTTGTTTAAAAGCCTTGATAGCTTATCCATAATATTTTTTATTATTTCATTTGATGGAGATTTTCCATTAACCATTCTGTATTTTTCAATATTTTCATTTAAAATATTTTCAGGCACCTTTTTTCCGTTGAAAATCCCGCTCAGGTATTCAGGTACATCCTCAATTCTTTCAGGGCTACCATAGCTTAATAATATAACCTTGTACATATTAGTGTATACAATTTTTCTTCTGGATTTACCGATGTAAATTCCACCTATTAAACCGGTTAA
>NZ_LKBG01000162.1 GCF_001402945.1 Acidiplasma aeolicum | reverse complement strand
GACCAGCTTGCCAGCCAGATCCAGAGTGGCATGATAATCGCATTATTAATAGGTATTGTAATATCCATAATTATAGTTGGGCTTTACTTCAGATCAATTGTTGCCGCATTTGTTCCATTTTTAATCTTCCTGTTATCTGCAGTGGTGAGTGGTGGAATCAACGGTTTGATATACAAATACATTTTCGATAAAAAAATATCATTTATAACGCCAACACTGCTATTAATACTTATTCTTGGAATTGCATCGGATTATTCAGTATACATACTGTCAAGATACAGATCTGAAAGAAGAAAGGGAAATAAAAATGCGATACCAGAATCAGCCAAATGGGCCGGTCAGGCAGTATTTACATCCGGTGCAACAGTTGCATTATCATACGTTGTTCTATGGGTTTCAAATATACCGATATTCAGTGATGCCGGTTTTACCAATGCAATATCAGCTGTAATTACCATAATAGCGGCAAATACATTTTTAATAGCCCTTATGGCACAGTTAAAGGACAGAATATTTTATCCCGCCAAAATTAAGGAGGGTTCAAAACTTCCATTTGAGCATTCCATGGAGAAGGTTGCCAATTTTACAATTAAAAATAAAAAGAAGATACTTGTAATATTTGTGGTTGTAACCTTTGCATCCCTTGCACTTTATGCCGAGACGCCAACAAACATGGATGTATTTACCCTCCTGCCACCAAGCAGCGGAATACAATCACTGGTTGTTGTAAACAATTCGTTCCATTATGATTTGTTTGATCCTGCGTATATAATTTTAAATTTTACATCCCCATTAGTAATACATAAAAATAATACATATTATTATAATACAACAGAATATAATCAGATACTGTCAATAGAGCATAATCTTTCAAGCTCAGGTTATGTTTCTGACATATACGGAATAGGTTCTCCATTTGGCCAGACTGTGAATTTAACATCTAAAGGTGCATTA
>NZ_LKBG01000161.1 GCF_001402945.1 Acidiplasma aeolicum | reverse complement strand
AACATTTGCATTTGAGGCCATATACTTTGCCAGTGCTATAGTCCCTGGCGTGCTAGGTTCATGGATAACTATTCCACATCCAGAGGTAGTTGAAATTCTCTCAATGAATGATTTTGATTGGTTTCTTTTTGATATGGAACATGCACCAATAACTGTTGAAATTCTTGAGAATCTTTTAAGGGCTAAATCGGAAAAGATAACTTCTATTGTAAGAGTGCCAAAAAATGATCTGGTTTATATTAAACAGGCACTGGACATTGGAAGCTGTGGTGTTATGGTTCCAATGGTTAATGATGTTAAAGAAGCTTCAATGGCCGTTTCTTATAGCAAGTATCCACCCATTGGCATACGGGGTACAGGTGCGAGAAGGGCTTCCGGATATTATATAAAACAAGATGAATATCTTAAAAATGCAAATGCCGAAACCACGGTAATTGTACAGATAGAGACTGCTCAGGCAGTAAATAACTTTGAATCTATTATTTCAAAAGATGGTGTAGATGGATGGTTTATTGGACCTAACGATCTAGCTGCCTCTCTTGGACATTTAGGCGATCCATCATCCCCCGTTGTAATGGAAGCCATGGACAGAATGCTAAAAATCGGTAAAAAGGTGGGAAAACCTGGTGGCACACTGGCATTCAATGTAAAACAGGCTAAGGCATTAATTAAAAAAGGTTTTACTATAATGGCAGTAAGTTCTGATGATTTTCTTATTTATAAGGCCGCAAATGATCTTCTTAAGTCGTTTATTTACTGACAATTGTTTTTTAAAAATATACAATCCTAGCCAAATGGATTCAAAATATTGGATGGCTCTTTTTAACACTATATAGATTTAAAGTACTCAAAAGGAATTTATTTAAATAATAGAAATACACTAGAATAAATTATAAAGCATAGTAAATGTAAATTATTTAAGAATTTTGTCTTAACAATTATTATTTTGCGTAATAAAAACGTGAAATAAGTTTTATATTATTATATTTTTTGTA
>NZ_LKBG01000160.1 GCF_001402945.1 Acidiplasma aeolicum | reverse complement strand
TATTATACCATTGAATTTCCTTATAATAGCATCATCTATTGCATTTATTGCATCCCTGGTCGTGCATGATGCATTATAATTATAGCCATACCATTCATTGGAGAATGCATCCTTAATGCACATTAAATAGGTAATTTCATTGTTTGTAGGTATATAAATAATATCTATTTCTATTAACATCTCTAGCTTATCTGCTTGTAATAATTTTAATTCTCTTCTATTCTTATGGTTATGCAATGGTAAAGTTAGATTATTATTCTATATTGTCCCGTAAATATTTCCTATATATATCCGGTAAAAATATAATAAAAGAATACACACCAAGAATGAAATTAAATGATAAAAAAATAAAATACATAATAAGGGAAAAAATTAAAAGAAGATTATCAACAGAAATAGCCAAAGAAATGAAGATAAGCACAGGGTATGTAAATTATATTTACAAAAAATATAAGGAAGATGGAGAATATATTATAAATAATAAAGGGAAACCAAAAATAATAACAGATAATGAAATAGATACTGTTAAGAATATTAAAATTAAATAACCATTATCAGGTCCGGAAAGAATAGGGAAATACCTTAAGAAGATAAATATAATAATTTCTAAAAACAGTATATATAAAATATTATTATCATTAAATATGGTTAATGAGGATAAAAACAAGAAAAAACAGAGAAAGTATGTAAAGTATGAAAGGTCTAACAGCAATTCACTATGGCATATAGAATGAATATAATAAAAATGAGAGATTAATAATAATCGGGGATGATGCATCGAGATTCATTGTGGGTTTAGGTGTATACAGTGAGGAAACAATAGATAATACAATAAATACATTAATAAAATCAATAGAACTATATGGTAAACCAAGGGAAATAATAACAGACCATGGTACACAATTCTTCTCAAATGGAAAGAATGGAATAATAGGAGATAAAAATAAGTTTCAACAATATTTGGATGATAATAATATAAAGCATATACTGGCAAGGG
>NZ_LKBG01000159.1 GCF_001402945.1 Acidiplasma aeolicum | reverse complement strand
TTTCTAATTATACGTTTTTATCATCAAAATATATATACTTTATTACAAAACTTTAATTCATATAAAGTAATTATAAATTTATGAAAACCTATGCTCATGCAACAATTTCATCTACAGGTGCATGGATGGGAAATATATATGATCTAACCCTGTTAACATATATTTATACAGAGCTGGAGAGATATTTCCATATAGATCTGCTTATGGTGTCACTGCTGTTCGCACTGGGATTAATAGGCAGATTCTTCGGCGGCATAATATTTGGCAGTCTAAATGATACAATGGGCAGCAAACCAGTAATGATTATAGGTACGGCCGGATATGCCATTTTTGCCGGAATAATGGCATTTTCCCCCACAGTGCTTATACTGTTTACCGCAAGATTTATTCAGGGGGTGTTCATGGGCGGTGAGTGGACTGCCGGTACGGTCATGAGCTATGAATTTGCCCCTCAAAATCTTAAAGGAACAATAGTTGGAATAGTGCAGAGTGGATACGGCATTGGCTACGCACTTACAGGCCTTGCCTATGTTTTATTCCTTCCAGTAATGGCAGCTGACTGGAGATTTTTCCTGCTGACAGGTATAATACCATTAATAATCGCCCCGTATACAATGTTTAAAATCCCCTCAGATAAAAGGCAGGGGGTGGTAAAGGAAAGGGCATCACTAAAGGGTTACATGAAGCCATTTATAAAATCATCCATTATGATGTCCGGATTTTTTGCAGCATATTTCTCGGTGTTTTCATTTTATCCAACAATTGCACCATCATTCGGTGTAAGCCATTCCATGGTGGGAATCATGATGATTGTGACAAGCCTGGTGCT
Source organism: Acidiplasma aeolicum (assembly GCF_001402945.1). Taxonomy (GTDB): domain Archaea; phylum Thermoplasmatota; class Thermoplasmata; order Thermoplasmatales; family Thermoplasmataceae; genus Acidiplasma; species Acidiplasma aeolicum. The sequence continues at coordinate 185 of NZ_LKBG01000159.1, read as the reverse complement.
GGCCATGTCATTTGTTCTTTTTGGCAGGCTATCGCTTAAGACTAGAAAAAAATACTTAATAATCGCAGGTTCAGCAGTATCGATGGTATCAGCATGGTTCGCCATTCCATTTTCATCCTCCCTGGATATGCTGTCGGTACCTGCATTGATAGCCTTTACAGTGGGTGTGGGATCAATGCCTGTTG
>NZ_LKBG01000158.1 GCF_001402945.1 Acidiplasma aeolicum | reverse complement strand
TTTTCCCCCTTCTGGACCATAAGTTCAGCAAGTGCATCATTAAGGGCATGGATCATTTCGAGAGGATTGGATTCCAGGAATTCCAGTATGCCAATGGCTGTATCCTTTTGGTTAGCCCTGTTAGATTCCATGAGGTATTCCCCCTCAATTTTTTTCATGGTCTCTTTTAACTCTTTTTTCTTGTCTGAAGAGATGCCTGGAGAATCTATCTGCTGCTGCAGCTGAAGAAAAACTGGCTTGAACCGTGCATCAACTTCAGCATAATTCAGGTGCGAATACTCTTCCAGGAGTTTCACATCCAGTGGAAACTTAAAATCAGTCCTCTGGACCCAGCGGTCCATATACTTTAAAAATTCTTCATTATTTGCCCACACGAATGCCTTTGCATGCCGTTTCATCTGGTCACGTTCTATGTCCACATCCATCATTACTTCCGCCTCCTTGCTTCCTGGTGTTTTGCATGCATATTCCTATTGTAAACATCGATGTCATGGGGCGTTACAAAAACCTTAACCATGTATGGGTTGGCATGGAGGACCTGGCAATCGTCTTTATTCCTCATTACCCATTCCTTAAGCCGGTCTTCCACTTCAAAGACATCAGAGAAATTTGGATAATCCAGCAGAATTGATTCAGGAGTAACCGCCTGGCCTGCATAACGTTGCATGATATGGTCCAGGGGATTATTCATTACGGACTTCATTGCCTCACCCCTGGTATTTTCCCGTCCAGGCAATCCTGGCATACATATTGCAGCTGGCCATCCATTTGCAATTCTCCCCGTGATACTTTCCTGTGGCAGCCTGCACATCTTTTAAAATAGAAAAATTTCAATTTCTCACCTCCATTGGTGTCCAGGGCTCTGGCATATTATTGCTGGAACCTCTCCCTTCATCTTCTTCAGTAAAAAATAACAGCATCAAGGACTCTCCCAAGTAGTCCTGGAATGTGTCAGTGTCAGAATGATGTTGACCTTCTGCTCCCAACCTATCCTTACCGTCCAAATCATTTTGCTTTTGGCCATTTTCAAATAAT
>NZ_LKBG01000157.1 GCF_001402945.1 Acidiplasma aeolicum | reverse complement strand
ATTTGGATTTGTTATCATGAAGGCCGCTGTTTTATCAGAAACAACAGATTCAAGGGCATGCAAATCTATTAACCCATTATCATCAGATGGGATTTCTATAACATTAAAACCTGCCATGGTGGCGGATGCAGGATTTGTTCCGTGGGCGGAATCCGGTATGATGATATCAGTCCTTTTTCCTATTTCACCCTTAATCTCAAAATATTTTCTTACAATTAATATTCCAGTAAATTCCCCATGCGCTCCGGCAGATGGCTGCAGTGAAACATAATCCATGCCCGATATCTTTTTAAGATATTCCTGAAGGCCATACATTATTTCAAGTGTACCCTGCATATTTTTTTCATTATCAAGGGGGTGCATCTCTGTGAAATTTTCAATCCCTGCTATATAATCATTATACTTTGGATTATATTTCATTGTGCATGATCCAAGTGGATATGTACCTATATCAACACTGTAATTCATTTCTGAAAGCTTGGTAAAATGCCTTGATACATCAGAGCTTCTTATATCCGGAAGCCTGAGATTGTTCCTTTTTAATTTATCCGGAATATTTGCATTGCAATCATTTAAATAATAGTCATTACCGGTATTATAATCTATTAAAAAATCCTCATCATAATGTGCCTGTCTGTACATTTTAATCATCACCAAGTATTCTGGCAAGTTCATTTATGGATTCATCCTCTGTTTTTTCTGTAACAGAGAAAAACACTGCATCATCATAATAATCTATGTTTGTGAGATCAGAAAGCCTTAACCCACCTGATATCCCATTTTCGGCAATTTTTTTGTAATTACCATAATGAAAGAGTACATCTGAGAAATTAATGCCATTAAAAACAGTTTGTATGCCATGGGATTTAAGTGCAGATTTAAGCCTTTCTGCCTTATTAACAGTTATTGAGGCAACCTTTCTGAGTCCAGAAGAACCCAGTATTGACAGGTATGCTGTTGCCGCAACAGCCATTAGTGCCTGATTTGAGCATATATTGCTCATGGCTCTGGCGCGCCTTATATGCTGCTCCCTTGCCTGTAATGTCATGACAAATGCCCTGCGGCCATTTTTATCAA
>NZ_LKBG01000156.1 GCF_001402945.1 Acidiplasma aeolicum | reverse complement strand
AAATAAATTTGTGATTTCTATATATATTAATATTAAATAATAATTTATATAATTTAAAATAATAAACTGGTAATGATAAAAAAAATTGCCACCATTGGCCTGATATTATTAATGCTTGGGGTTGCCATGGGCCTTGCAGGTTTTATGACCATCGATAAGGCCCCAACCAATACGCAATTAGAGCCAGTAAAGGCTGGTGAGTACAGAACATCAAGGATGTACTATGTTACAGGGGATGTTATTATAATTGCCAATCCCGGCAATGATTCGGGTCTTATTAAATATTCACAGCTATCATATGTTACGTCAAAAAATATTTCGCAGAATGCAATAAAACCATCAAGATCAGTTACCGGCGGATTGGAATACAGTAATCTTAATTCAGGCACCTATGTATTTGTGGTTTTTAATAGCAGCAAGCCTTCAAATATGGGTTTCTCACTCGAATCATCATCTGAATACAGGGATATAATGATTGCATATTATGCAATGATCTCCGGCGTTTTTATCTTTATTGCTGGCATTATAATTATCATCATTGGTCTGATTTTAAAGCCAAAGAAAAAGGTACCTTTAAAAACAGTTATCAGGAAAAATAAATAATATTTTTTAAATTTATTTTTTTGATGCCCTTCTTATCCTTTCAGCAATGCTGCTAAATGTGTATGATATAACACCTGATGGTGTCCATGGTATTAGCCTTCCAACAGGATTCTGAAGCCTGAACCAGTAATTTTCATCAATATTCTGCACGGTATATCTGGAATTATATAAAAGCAAAAATTCAGAAAAAATTTTTTTGTAAAACTTATAAGGTTCATATATTACAGGCTGGACATATCTAAAATTAAGATGTTGCAGGTATTTTCTGGCAATTTCTATATGGGCATTAATTTTTGCCATTCCAGGAATTATGCAGTAATTATATATTCTCATATGCAGCTCCCATGGGGGAATAAGAATCCTGGAAATACCATAATCCTCTCCCTTATCAAAGCTTGGAAGCGCACTTGAAAATCCCTCATTCTTTTTAAGATAATTTACCACCTCATCCACCCTTTCTTCTGGAACAAGAAGGGCAAATAGCTCCTCATCCTTTACCTTATCCTTTGTTATTTCCAGGGATATGTTATTTTCAAGCGTGATTCTTTTTGGGAAAAGCAGGTATACCATTATGGGTTAAAATGCTTATTAAAATTTAAATTTTTCTCATTATATAAATCTATTAAAAAATAAATTAAGGTCTTTATTTATATTGAATACATTTATATAAGATGCTTATATAAACAATCATGGAGAAAATGATGTATACTGTGGGTAATGTTAGCTACAAAGCCTTTTTTGCCAGTGTACATCATCATCATAGCCTCCTGCAAAATAACCTTTACAGATTGCAAAAAAGAACAAATAATGCGGGCAGGTTTTATGATGAATCCGGATATATACCTATACAGGGTAATTAAAGGCATAAGAAATACATTTGACTCCTTTGGATACATAGAAATATTTCCAGAGGCCGTTGAAAAATACTCAAGATCTTTTAGTGATGGTGTTCCATTTGTTTATGCCAATAAATTCTATCTTATAAATCCTGATATAACGTCGAGGCTTATACTTAGAAATTTCAGTGAGAATACAAGGATATTCTATATATATGAAAAGCTATCAAGAAGCCTTGAAAGTGAAATAGAGGCCGGTCTTGAATTAATAAATGTCAATGAGGAAAAATCGAATATAGAAATTCTAAGGATATTGATCAAAACACTTGAAAACCTTGGTATTTATGATTTCAAAATTGACATAAGTGTTTCAAACATATTCTCAGGCAAAATAGGAAAAAGAAATTATGAAAAGATAAGAGAATACATAAAAATGAATGATTTTAATGCAATAAAAAACAGTGGGATAAAAAAGGAATACATTGACTATGTAATAAAAATGCTCAATTCAAGGGGCACAGACATAAATGTAGAATTGTTGAATAATATAAAATCAGCGGTCAACGATGACAGAATAATCATAGACCCCGGAACTGTAAGATATTTTAGCTATTACAGCGGATTAATATTTGAAATATATTCTGATGATTATTTTATAGGCGGTGGAGGGAATTATAAAATTAAGAACAGCAATGGCTGTGGTTTTTCCCTGAATACACTGGTATTAAGCAAAATATTAAGGAGGTTATAAAGATGATAATAACAATACCGAAGGGGAAGCTCATGGATGAAAGCATTAAAGCCTTTGAAAATGCAGGCTTTGATCTCTCAATTTCAGAGTCAAGGAAGTTAAGGATAAAAAACGGTGATAATGAAATAATAATTGCCAGGGCAATGGATGTGCCGTTCTATGTTGAGAGTTATGCAGATCTTGGAATATGTGGAACAGACGTCATTAAGGAAAGAAACTGTGATGTCATGATGCCATTACAGCTAAAATTTGGAAAATGCCGGCTGAGTCTTTGCGCACCAAAAAAATATAAACTTAAAGACCTTAATGGCAAAAAGATTGCAACAAAATATCCTAATTTAACATCAAAGTTTTTTAAATCACACGGCATAGATGTTAAAATTGTACATCTATCTGGTTCAATAGAGCTGGCCCCTGTAATGGGGATGGCCGATGCCATAGTTGATATAGTTCAGACAGGTGAAACAATAAGGGAAAATGGTTTGATTGAATTAAAAAAGGTTATGGATGTTTCTGCAGCATTGATAGTGAATAGATTGTCTTACAAGCTTAAATTCGATGAAATCAGGAGGATTATGGATAATATGGAGGTTTTCAATTATGAATACGAGTGAGTATGTTTCGGGAATTATAAACGATATAAGAGAAAGAAAGATGCAGGCCTTAAGGGAATATTCCCAGAAATTTGACGGTTATTCAGGGGATTTTCTGGTCACTGAGGAGGAAATTAACGAATCAGAAAAGGAAATACCATACAGCGACATAAAGGTAATTGAGGAAACCTATAAAAGAATATATGAAAATCATGTTAAACAGATGCAGTATAATAATTTTTCATTCAAAAATTCATCAATGTATGGCATTATATACAGGCCAATAAATAGAATCGGTGAATATATCCCGGGGGCAAAACCACTGCCATCCACCGTTTTAATGATAAGTGCGCCAGCTAAAATAGCAGGGGTTAGGGATATTATTATAACATCTGCACCGGTAAATGGAAAAATCAATCCTTATATACTTTACATAGCAAAGTTTCTTGGCATTAGGGAAATATACAAGATCGGTGGAATACAGGCCATCGCAGCAATGGCATATGGTATAGGCATGAAAAGGGTTGATAAGATCTTTGGCCCTGGAAATTTATATGTCAATGAGGCAAAGAGGCAGGTATATGGTGATGTTGGCATAGACGGGCTTTACGGCCCCTCTGAGATATGTGTGCTGGCTGATGAAACAGCCAATATGGAATATTTAATAAGTGACCTAAGATCACAGCTTGAGCACGGAAAGACATCAAGGTCATGGATTGTCACAAATAATAAAAAAATTGCAAATGCCATATCTGATGAAAATATAGAAGTAAAAATTTTTGATACAATACAGGAATGCATAGATTGTGTTAATGATATTGCACCGGAACACCTTGAAATATTAACGAAAAATCCACTTGATATTGTTGATAAGATAGAAAATGCTGGAGCAATATATATTGGTGAATACACGCCGGTGCCATCCTGCGATTACTTTGCCGGTGTAAACCATCTGCTTCCAACAGGAAAAACATCAAGATTTTCATCGGTTTTAACAGTCGCAGATTTTATGAAAAAGATTTCATTTGCATACAACTCCAGAAATGATTTTATGGAGAATAGATACCTTGGCATAAGGCTTGCTGAGATAGAGGGAATGCCACTGCATAAAAATTCCATGGAGGTGAGAAGATGATAAGGGAAACAAAGGAAACAAAAATAGAAATTACAGATAGCGATAAAAATGACATAGAAACCGGAGATTTAATATTAAACCATATGCTTAATACCCTGTTTTTTTACATGAATAGACCAGTAAAAATACGTGGTAAATTTGATCTGAAACACCATCTCTGGGAGGATGCGGGAATCACCATTGGACTTTTTTTAAATCCAAGTGATAAAAAAATAGCCAGATTCGGTACATCCATAATGCCCATGGATGATTCATTAATAATGGTATCACTTGATATTTCCAGGCCTTACATTAATTTCAATGTAAATTTTAATAATGAGGAGGGATTTGAACTGCTGGTATTAAGGGAATTTTTATGGGGTCTGGCAAGAACCATGAACATGACAATGCATGTGATTAAATTGAACGGTGAAAACCCGCATCATATTACAGAGAATATATTTAAATGCCTTGGATCGGCATTAAGGCAGGCCCTTGAGGTCTCAGAAGAATTAAAAAGCACAAAGGGTGTGTTATGATTGCAGTCATAGATACTCAGGCAGGAAACCTTTTTAATATAAACAAAATTGTTAATGGAGAAATCACAAGGGACCCATATGTAATAGAAAGGGCAGATAAAATTGTATTTCCCGGCGTTGGTTCATTCTCCTTTGTAATGGATTCAATTGAGGGTATAAAGGAAACAATAATTGAAAAAATCAAATCGGGAATACCATACCTTGGAATATGCCTGGGCCTTGAGGTCCTTTATGATTCAAGTGAGGAGGGTCCCGGATCAGGTTTATCCATTCTGAGCGGCAGCATTAAGAAGCTCACAAAAAATAGGGTGCCTCATATTGGCTGGGATACTGTGGAATTAATAAAAGATTCAAGACTCTTTTCAGGTATAAAAAATGGATCATATTTCTATTTTCTTCATTCATATTATGCAGAAAGAAATGACTATACAGTGGCAATCACTGATTACGGAAATATAATATCCTCTGCCATGCAAAAGGATAACATTTATGCCGTGCAGTTTCATCCTGAAAAATCAGGTATTAATGGAATACAGGTATTAAAAAATTTTAGGGATTTAATATGATAGATATATACCCTGCAATAGATATTTATAATGGAAAGGCGGTGTTTTTAACCCAGGGAAGGCTTGAGGACATTAAGGTATATGGTGATCCACTCAATTATGCCCTTAAATTTGCAGAAAAATTTAACAGAATGCATATTGTTGATTTAAATGGGGCATTCACCGGCAGGCCTGAAAATTTAAGCATAATAGAAAAAATAATAAGAGAAACGGGTGTATTTGTTCAGGTTGGCGGCGGATTCAGAACCCTAAATGATATTAACAATGCATTATTAATTGGAGCAGGAAGTGTAATTATTGGAACAAAGATAATGGACGGTGAATTTATAAACAGTATTAATACAGATTTTATAACGGCAAGCATGGATGTCATTGACGGAAACATTGCCATAAATGGATGGAAAAACATTTCAAATAATTATATTGATGTTTATTTAAGCCTAAAAAATAAAATAAAAAGATTCATTTATACATCGATAAAAAGCGACGGTGTTTTTAAAATAGATTTCAACAAAAAATTCTGGGGAGATGAGTATTTTATATATGCTGGAGGGGTTTCCACAATGGAAGATGTAAAATTTCTAGAAAAAAAGGGTTTTTCTGGTGTGATTGTTGGAAAGGCCATATATGAGGGTGTTTTTAAATGCTAGCCAAAAGAATTGTTGGTGCCCTTGACATAAAGGACGGAAGGGTTGTAAAGGGCATAAAGTTCAGGGATATTAGGACCATAGATGACCCTGTAAAGCTTTCAAAAAAATATGAGGAACAGGGCATGGATGAGCTTGTCTTTCTGGATATATATGCAACAAATGAAAACCGTGGCATTACATATGATTTAATATCAAGGGTTGCCGAGAACATAAACATACCATTTACTGTTGGCGGTGGAATTGATTCCCTTGATAAAATTAAAAAAATTATAAGGCTTGGGGCGGATAAGGTTTTTATAAACACATATGCAATAATTAATCCAGATATTATTAAAAAGGCATCATATGAAATAGGGTCATCAAATCTTGTTATAGCAATAGACGCTAAGTTCAATGGAAGTTACTATGAGGTCTATTCAAACAGCGGTGAGATATCCAGGAACATAAATGCTGTTGAGTGGGCAAAAACTGTTGAGGAGCTTGGTGCTGGTGAAATTTTACTGACATCAATAGATGCCGATGGCACAAGAAAGGGCTATGATTATAATTTAATAAAAAAAGTTTCTGAAAATGTGAACATACCGGTTATAGCATCAGGTGGTGCCGGATCGCCGGAGGATTTTTACAATGCAATACAGAGCGGTGCAGATGCCTGCCTTGCAGGTTCTGTATTTCATTATGGTATGTATACTGCAAATGAAATTAAAAAATACCTGATGGAGCGTGGTGTAAATGTCAGAATATAACCTTAATTTTGTTGACGGATTAATACCTGTTGTTGTTCAGGATTACAAATCGGGAGATGTTTTAACACTGGCATATATGAATAAGGAGGCACTGGATCTTTCACTTAAAACAGGGTATGCACATTATTATTCAAGGTCAAAAAATAGAATAAGAATGAAGGGTGAGGCCAGCGGAAACACACAGAAAATTATTGAGATACGGCCCGACTGCGAAAACAACTCGCTTCTGCTTCTGGTTGACCAAAAGGGGCCGGCATGCCATACAGGAAATAAAACATGTTTTTACAGAAAACTCGGCGAACCGCAGCATATAAAAGAAAAAATAGACTACTCACTGGACTTTATATTAGACCTTGAAAATATAATTAACGAAACCAAAAAACATCCCAGGGAGAATTCGTATACAACAGAACTCTTTAAATCTGGAGAGGAGAATATTAAAAAGAAGGTGGGTGAGGAGGCTGTTGAATCAGTGCTGGCACAGGGCAGGGATAGAATTATCTATGAGGTTGCTGATTTAATGTACCATTTACTGGTATATTTATCATATGAGGATATAAAATTCAGCGACATTGTTGCAGAGCTTTCAAGAAGGAATGTTGAAAAATCAAAATAATGTTTTCTGACCCCTCTCATAAAGCCAGTCAGCCTGCTCTGATGTGCATAATACATTTAAATCATGGCACATCCCATTTATTTTTAATTCCATATCATTCCACCATGCTGAATCTGATATGCCATAATTGATGTTTTCCATATATTTTCCTGGCCCGGGATAATTTACATATTTATCATAAATTATCCTTGATTTTATTTTTGATGCAAATTCTATAATATTATAAATATCATTCAAATTATCATTTATATTTTTAATGATTGGGCCGATAAAAATCCAGGTTTTTATGCCATTTTCAGAGAATTTTTTAAGTGCACGCATTCTTGATCTCACAGATGGTGAGTATGGCTCTATCATTTCTTTAATGTTTTCATCCATTGTTGTTATTGTATAACCTATATCAATTGTATTTCTGTATTTTTTTATTATGTCAATATCTCGCAGGGCAAGCGGGGATTTTGTCTGCAATGTTACATAAAAATTATTTTTTGCCAGTATTTCTATGGAATTTCTCGTAAGCCTGTATTTTCCCTCGACAGGATTATATGGGTCTGTAATGGATGATATTCCAACTATGCCCTTTTTATATTTTTTTGCCTCCATTTGTAAAATTTCCGTTATATTTTTCCTCACATAAAGAACATTTCCCCAATCCCCGGCAATATTTTTTGGATTCATGCCTATGGCATAGCAGTAAAGGCATCCATGCAGGCATCCCAAATATGGATTAAGCGTGTAATCGAGCTCTTTCATTCCCGATATTCCCAGTGCATGTTTTGCATTGATTTCATTGATTATTATTTTTTTTCTGTTAATATGCATCGAGATTACTCCTTATATATTTTATATTATTAGACCTGTGAATCCAGCTATCAATGGGAACCCTGCTGTATCCCGATAAATATTTTAGTGCGGATTCCAGGTCAGAGAATTTCTCAGGAACTGAATTAAACATTTCCCGGACATTTTCACGCACATACCAGACGCCAAGCGGTATGTTAAAGCCAGGATATATCTCACGCCATAGCATTACACAGGCCTGTTTTCTCATTTTTATTAATTTTTCTGCCGCTGCAAGCCTTGATGAATAATAGCATCCACCAATTTCGGGATAGGTCTTTCTTCCATAATAACCCTCATAGTCGAGTTCTATTTCAACCGAGTTTCCAAAATAATTCCATGTGCTTCCCGGGAACCATGATTCCCCCCACTCAAACATCCAGTTACCTGGGCATAAAATTCCCATGAACAGATTTCCATCGGTTTTTCTGGTAAAAACAAGAAATTCATCTATAGCACTGTAATCCTTTAATTCATCCACAAGCCTGTTTGAGACCGTTTCATCCGCTGCTGTTATTGACCATCTTGTTGGCACAATTTTTCTATTTTTTTGAAGTCCCAGTGAGCCCGTGCTCAATGCCCTTGAAATTTCATTAATATTTAATCCCTTCATGTAAAGTTTTATTATTCCATCAGATGCTTTCAGGTCCACATCATAATAGACCTTCTCAATTCTATTATCTATTTTATAATTCTCATAACTTATGGAATCCACAGGTGATGACGGCCCCATTGGGGTTATGTTTTCATCAAGAATAATATCCTTGTTAAAAGATTTTGATACCCTCATTTCTATATTAACCGGATTTTTTGATAAAGACGTCAGCTGAATGTCCTGAAGTGTGTAATCTGGATTTGAGGCGCTGTTAACATCCATCATAATTTTTCCCCTTAAGAGTGATAGCCTGGATGATATGAAATCATTTAAATTCATTTTAAGCCACTGTGATTCGTCCTCAAGGAATGCCGTGTTGCCGGTATAGGGTGGAAGCGACGGATATACGCCAATCTTTGGATACCCATAACGGCCAACAAATATTGATGGTGGTGATGAACCGCTTATATCGTTTCCGGAAAAATTATAAATTTTTTTAATATTTCCTGTAATATTCACAGGACAGTATGAAAGGCCGCAGAGCATCTTTGCCCCCCTGCATTTTACGCATAATTCCGGTGGTATTTTAATTAAGGTTTTTTTCACATATTTATAAAGATATTTGAGTATTTAAAACATGCTGAAAATAAAAAATTGCTTTAATTTAAGAATTTAATTATTCTATTAATCCCTCTGAAATGTCATCAGCAGTCGTCGAACCGGCACTGCTTAATGATTCTGGATTTCTTATATATTTATACAGTGTAATAATAAATATTATTGCAATAATCAATATTCCAATAATTGATGCGTAATTATATGGATATGTCGGAAGCGGGAAAAAATTTGATGCAAACACGGCCATAAGGGACCCTATTGATATAACAGGTATTATAAGATATCCAAAAAGGGCACTCCTGGTCATTTTTCCGGATTTAAATGTTGATACTATAAGGCTACCTGATGATATTGATCTGATCAGGAATGAAAAGAATGCGTCAGAAAACAGTAGAACATATCCACCATTTACTGGTCCAAAAATAAGTCCGAATGTTATGCTCAGAAATATTGATATTCCCAGAATAAAAAATGTGGTATTTCTTGGAGTGCCATTACTGTCAGTTTTTGAAAATGCCTTTGGGAATATTATATTATCCCTGGAAAACGCATAAAAAATCCTTGTCATTGAGGTTCCCATGGATATGTTATTTCCCATGAAACTGTTAACAGTAAAAATAAACAGTAATATAAACATAACCGGACTAAGCTTTCTAAATAATACAAGACCATTATCAACTGAATTGCCAAATGAAACCATTTTTGACGGCCCCCAGGCCACTGTCATGGCATATGCCAGAAATACTATGGTTATTCCAATAATAAATGATGAAATTAATAGTGCCTTTGGAACTGTTTTCCTTGGAATATGTGTCTCCTCTGATAATGATGTTAATGCAATTGATAGGCCTATAAATGTTACAATTGAAAGTGTCAGAGAATGTAAAAATCCTGATATGCCACCACTGGCTATGAATGGTGAGAAAACAGCGAGTGTATTATTCTTTCCGGCAAGGATAACCAGTCCTATGCCACCTGCAATTAGAATAACGAATTCTGCCACTCCCGTTATTATCTGGTAGTTTGTTGAAAATCTGATTCCTTTATAAAGTATGTAGAATGTTATAATATTCAATGCTATAACTATGGGAATCCACAATCCCCCTGTAACTATTTTGCCATCAAATATGTCAAAAAATCCTGCAAGTCCAAGCATCCCAAAACCTGCATAGGCAAACATTGTACCGAAGAATAAATTCCACCCCTCAAATGCTGCCATGAAACCTCCCAGGCTTTTGCCAACATAGGTGAAATCACTTCCCGCTGATACATATTTTTTGGAAAACCTGTAAGAGGTATTAAGAATCGTTAGATAAATAAGAAAGCCAATTAATATTGATAGTGGGGTTGCGCCTAAAGCAACCAGTGCTATGCCACCAAGGAGATACGCTATATCTGCCGCCGGTGCAGTCATGCCCCATCCCTGCCATATTAATCTACTGGTGCCAAGTATGTTCCTCCTTAAATTATTTGCCATACATTAATATAAGGATAACATATAAAAATCCATGTAAAAATTTATTTTATCAAAAATTTTATCTATTATGAAAAAAATTATTTAATTTCAGTATCCTTATAGTTTTTTAAAATATTAATTTAATTTTTTTTCCCTAGTGTACCTGAAGCCTTTATTTTATTTTTTTCATTAATTTTTTTAAGGTAAACATTAGAATAATAATCACAGCATTTATTTACTGGGCATATATTGCATTTTGGATTTACCGGCCTGCATATGCTTTTTCCAAATTCAACAAATACCGGATTAAATTCTATCTGATATTTCTCCGGTATAACCTTTTTTAAGGCCTCCTCAGTCTTTTCCGGTGTTTTCTCGTGAACAAGGCCGATCCTGTTTGATATCCTGAACACGTGTGTATCGACTGCTATTGCAGGTATTTTAAACCCCTGTGTTAAAACAATATTTGCTGTTTTGCTTCCCACCCCGGGTATTTTTGTTAATTCATCATATTTGCCAGGAACACTCCCATTATATTTGTCCATAATTAATCTGGCAACCTCTATAATCCTCTTTGATTTGACATTGCTAAAACCAACATATCTTATTATCTCCTTTACATCCTCAGGTTTTGCACCGGCGAGACCATAGCAGTCATGGTATTTATTATAAAGATTCCTGGCAGCAGCATCGGTGGTTGCGTCCTTTGTTCTCTGCGATAATATTGTTGTTATAAGTATCCAGAACGGGTCATCCTTAAATTCAAAATGATGCTCCGGAACAGCGCTTTTTATCTTATCATATATTTCAACAAAGTTTTTCATACATACAATCATCATTTAAAAGGATAAAATATTTTATAATATATAAACAGAATTTTCAAATTTATTTGTATTTTTCAAGCATATTGAAAAGATAATTTTTAAATCCTTCTGTATTTATATCCATGGAAACAAGGGCATTTTTTTCCCTGCCGGTGACGTTATAAATATCAACTATGGTTCTGCCCCGGCTTGGCCCCGTTGATGTGTTTACCTCAACATTCAATAATTTTGATTTTATTATTCCTGGATGAAGCGCCTCTGCCAGTGCACATGCATCGTGTATTGGAACACCACCCAGTGAAAAGTTTTCCTCATATGTTTTATAAAAAAACGTTAGCAGTTCATAAACCTGTTCTGAGACCTTATTATCCATATTTTTAATTCTTTTAATATCATCCATTGTAAACAGTGCCCTATGTGTCACATCAAGGGTAACCATTGTGAAATTTAATTTTGAATTTAAGACTATTTTCAATGCCTCCGGGTCATTGTATGCGTTAAATTCAGCATCTGGTGTGATATTTCCCATGGAATAAGAACCGCCCATCCATATAACGCGGTCTATGTTCTTTTTAACCTCGGGGTATGCAAGAAGGAGTATTGCCAGATTTGTTATCGGGCCTGTTGTAACTATTACAACGTTTTTTTGCTCTCCAAGTACATTGTGCATAAAATCAATTGCATTTGTTTTTGATGCCCTTAAAGTTGGCTCCCTGAAAAGTGTGCCATCAAGCCCTGTATTTCCATGTATGTTTGGTGCCGTTATTAAATTCCCCATAATAGGCTTTGCCGAACCCGGATATACATTAATGTCTTTTCTGCCAGCAAGCTCAATAACCTTAAGTGCATTTAATGTTGTCTTTTCAAGGCTTTGATTTCCTGCCACAGTGCATATTCCAAGTATTTCCGCATATTCATCAGCCATGGCAAGCAACATCTCTATGGCATCATCATGGCCCGGATCGCAATCTATAATTATCTTGGTCATAGAATCATAGTTTTTTATATTCTTCCATTAGTTTCTTATAAGCCTTAAAGTCACTTGGCCCGCATGATATGTTATTTTCCTTAAAGTCGCTCTCACCTATGATCATGCCATCTGAAATATCAACATAATCATAGAAGTTTGTAAGTGATATTCCGCTTCCAATTAAAACCGGCTTCTTAATTACCTTTTTAACGGCCTTGACCCTCTCAACCTCTGGTGGTACAGGGCTTCTTGATCCAGAAACAATGATTGCATCTGCCCCGCCGCGCTCGCTTAAATCCTCGGCCGCTATGTCTATTGGAACATTATATAATGGATATGAATGCTTTACATGCACATCGGCATAAATTTTCACATTAGAATTCAGGTATTTTTTATACCTTAATAAATCTGCACCGTTTCCCTCTATAATACCCTGATCTGTAACATAGGCACCTGAAAGCACATTGCACCTTATAAAGCTAAAATCAAACAGTGTTGCTATTGTTAATGCCTCGGTGCAGCCATTCCTTAATATATTAACCCCTATTTCAATTCCCGGTATTTTTTTAACCTCCTGTGATATGGCGGCCATTGCAGCCACCGTTATGGGCGGAATTTTATCCTTATAAAATGGGTAATCATTGATATTTTCAAGAATAGCTCCGGTTAAACCTGCATCCTTAAAACCGGTTACCTCCTTTTTGGCATAGTCTATAATCTCACCAAGCGTGTATTTTGATTCTGGTGAACCGGGAAGTGCTGGAAGGTGCACCATACCATAAAATAACTTAGCCTTCATACTGCCCGATAGGCAATTTGTATTTAAATATTCCCAGCAGGCATTTTGTTAATATTTTATTAAAACGGTTTATTTTGAATATTTTGACCTTAAAAGTTTTTTATCAAATTTTCCAGTGCCGGTTTTAGGTATTTCATCAACAAAATAAAAATCGTCAGGAATCCACCATTTAGGGAACCTGTCCAGGGATATTAAATATTCCCTTAGTGAATTTTTGTCCAGCTTTTTCCTGTATGATGCCTTTTTTACAACCAGCGCCAGCGGTCTTTCACCCCATCTATCATCCTTTTTTGCTATGACTGCCGCCTCCAGTACTCCTGGATGCTCCATAATGGTATTTTCAAGGTCTATTGATGATATCCACTCACCACCGCTTTTGATTAAATCCTTGTCGCGGTCAACAATTTTTATTGAACCATCAGGATTAATTTTAACAATGTCCCCAGTTCTTATCCATGTTTTTCCATCCATATAAACAATTTTATCAGTGCTATCGGTATGGAAGTATCCGGATGTGGCATAGGCTCCACGCACCAGGAGCTCACCTGTACTTTTCCCATCCCACGGCAATTTATTATTTTTTTCATCCACTGCATTTATTTCAAATGCAGGCATGGGTATCCCCTGGTTATGCACATTTCCGGTTTCCGGCTTGCTAATTGTTGCTATTGCCTCAGTTTCGGTCATCCCCCATAAATGCCATGTTTCAATTCCAGATTCCATGAGTGTTTTAATTATATAATCTGAAGGTTCAGCACCACCAATACCTGCATATTTTAATGGCTCCAGGCCGGTTTCATTGCTGATTGAATACTCAATAATTGATGTCCACACTGCGGGTGCGGCGAAGGCCTTATTTACCCTGCATGATGAAATCATATTAACTATATCTGGCGGGTCTGGATGAACACCCGGAAGGGCTAGGTTTGAACCTGTCAGTGCCGCGGCAAATGGAATATCCCATCCTGATATATGGTACATTGGAACCATGACAAGTGATGTGTCCTGCCTTGAAAGTGCTATTGAGTCATGGCCTAGCAGTGATAATGAATGTATAAAAATACTTCTGTGTGTGTATACCACACCCTTGGGATTGCCCGTTGTACCTGATGTGTAGCATATTATCGCCGCATTTTTTTCATTATTATCCGGGAAGTTTTTTTCAATTTCAGATGAATATATATTATCATCAAAGGCCTGATCCATTTTTACTGACCTTATATTTATCCCTTCAAGAATATCCTCAGGAATTCCCTCGTAAAATATCAGCTTTGCATTATTCTCCCTTATCATATTTTTTATAACATCCCTATGATATTTTATATTGATTGTATTAAGCACGGCACCAATTAATGGAACGGCAAAATATAATTCAAGATGCCTTATTGTGTTCCAGGAAAGTGTGGCCACTGTATCATCCGGACCTATCCCAGTTTTAATAAGATAATTTGCAGTTTTCCTTATGCGTTCTGATAGTTCCCGGAATGTAATTTTTTTAATTTCAGAATTTTCACGGTAATATACAACACTTTTTCCAAAATATGTTTCCATTCTGTTGAATATATGATTTATATTTAGCTGAAAATTTCCTATAGTACCATCCATATTTAATTATAAATTAGAATCTTATATAATAATTTCTAAATGCTAAAAAGGAATAATTATGGGTATATAAAATAATAAAAGATAATTTTAATATTTTTTACTATGAATGCAAAGAT
>NZ_LKBG01000155.1 GCF_001402945.1 Acidiplasma aeolicum | reverse complement strand
CGATGATTAGAGACAATAAATTCTTAAAAATAACTAATAAAAAATGAAAATATTACGTATAAGTTCCATTATTTGCTTTCTTAATTTTGTTTGGATTTTTTATTGATTCGTTATTTATGACTTTAATTATTAATACCAATTCATTTTTGGCCATTCCCAAAAGTAATATTAGAAGATCTTCTAGAGTTTCTATTTCAAAATTTTTTGCACTTGGACTTATATAAACACCTTTCTGAACATCAAGATAAAGACCTGATTCTTTAAGATCTATGATATAGGTAAGCTGGCTATCATTTACATCAAGTATATTGTCAATAATTTTATCAATTTCTTTCATATTGGATAGTTTACTTTTAGATATATACTCTCCAAGAATCTCTCTTGTTAATTTGACTCTATCAGAACTAGATCTAATTAATGGTAGTTCTATATTGCGAATATATTTTATAAACCTGAAAAGAAACTTAATTTTTTCTTTATGATTTGAGAAAGTTTCTTTATTAAAAGGCATTAGCAAAGATGATATATCTTTTTTATCACAACAATTTATTATAACATTTTTAAGTTCGTCCATCTTTTTAGTATATTTATTACGATTGATATGTGCATTTTTCATAAATACATTTATATATTCTGTGTTTTGGTCAAAGAGATTATTTTCAAAGTTAAGAATAATTCCCCAAACTTTTGCAACTTCTTCAAGCGCTATTTCTAGAAATGCAAATCTTGTTGGAATACTCACATTTTGTGAATCTTTAAATAATCTTTCAACGTTTAAAATACCTAATTGCGCACCTTCTAATGTAATTGGTATATTTTCAACTATCCTGGTCTTTAACATATTTGATTTTATACTCATTCAATTCTCACTTTAGTTATTTTAGTATATTTTTAAGGTTAGGTTTTTAATATTAATTGTTTTAATATAAATCTTGTGCTCGAAATAATTTAAGCTATTATGATAAAACGCAAATATTTATTGCATTAAAAGTTATAAACACTAATAATTTTTGATGCTGATGTTATTTTTTTAATTAATCCAGATTCATTGTTAATATATTACCACCTTATTATAATA
>NZ_LKBG01000154.1 GCF_001402945.1 Acidiplasma aeolicum | reverse complement strand
GATCTTTAAGATTATATTAAAATGCAATATGATTTGAAAATAATTAATGGTAATATATTAACAGAAGATGGTTTTATAGATTCTATTGGAATTAAAGATGGGAAAATAACATCATTGCACCCTAAACAAAATGAATCCTATAAAGATTTATATGATTTAGATGGTAAATATGTCATTCCTGGATTTTTTGATGCACATACACATATGCTTATATCTGGATTGCAAGAAATAAGACTTAATCTGGAAAACGTAACTGATATAAATAAAGTAATTGAGATAGTATATAAGAGATCATTATATACCAAAGAAAAAATTATTATAGGCTATGGATGGGATGAATCATTATGGAAAAACCACGAATATATTAAAAAAAACGATCTCGATGTAACAAATTTGCCTGTCATACTTTTTAGGAAAGATTTGCATATGGCATCATTAAATACTGCAGCATTGAAATTATTAAATATAGATTCAAAAGATGGTATTATAAACGAAGAATTATTAAGAAAAATAGATTATTTAACACTCCCATCAGAAGAGGAAATTATAAATGCATTAAACATTTCAATTAAAAAAGCATTGTCTTTAGGTATAACCTCTTTGAGGGACATAGTTGATTTAAAAACATATAATGCATATAAAAAGATAAAAACCCCATTAAATATATATAAAGCTCTATATGATAATTTCTATTTTGAAGGCTTTGGTAAAAATAATAGAGATGCCGGAATAAAAATATTTATGGATGGTTCCATTGGTGCAAAAACAGCTGCACATGAAGATTATAAAAATTTAAAAATGACCTCAAATCAGTTATACAACCTTTCTAAGAAGTATTGGGATATAAATATTCCCGTTGTTGTCCATGCAATAGGAGAAATCGCCATAAAAGAAACTTTATTTGCCCTTCTTAAAAGCCCACAGTATATAAGAAATTCAATAGAGCATTTTGAATTGATTGAAGACCCGCTTATAGATATGATAAATGATAACACAATAATTTCGGCGCAACCAAATTATTTGCAATGGGCATCACCATCATAATCTGGGGCTATTAAAACCTCTATAAACTTATGCTCCAT
>NZ_LKBG01000153.1 GCF_001402945.1 Acidiplasma aeolicum | reverse complement strand
TTCTTATAATTGTTAAGAATAAAAAACTGATTTTCTATGCAATTTAAGATTTTGATTTTAATAATATAAAAATAATTGAATGAAAATAATTTATAAATATAAAAATCATATTATAAAAATTAGCGTAATAGATAGAATAAAACACTAGGTTTCCAATAAATATACGAAATTCGTTTTTTTAATATAAAAATATTAGAATATTTATTTCTTATTGAAAATACTATATAGCCAATGAAAAAATATGATGAAATACATCTATGTGTTCCAACCTCATTAAAAAGGGTGTTGGAACACTTTTTCCCCTTGAAAACAAAGGCTCTGCATAAAACTGTTCCAACCTCCCCCCTATATTTCCAATTTACTTTTGTAAAATCAACGATATACATTATATAATGTAATAAAATCGTCAAAATTATAAATTCTTATAAAGTTAATTAAAAATAGGTTGGAACAGTTAAATAGAGAAGCAGCAAAATAAATGGAAAATTGTGTTCCAACAGTACTGTTGGAACAGGTTGGAACACCAGCACATAAAATTTAATTTTAAACCAGTATTCTAAATGGTTTTTGGTGTTCCAACCGTGGGTGTTGGAACACCATCAATTCCATAAATTTATCATAAATCAAAATTCATGGTCCATAATTTTAAAAAAATTAAGGCCTTATCATTTTAATACCCTGGTAAGTGCGGATATCTTAAATCGATATCCGCTTATGGAAATACAGTAAAACAAAGCCTTATAGTTCAAAATCCGGAAATATTGGTGGAGGAGGGTTTCGTATTATTATATAATTATGAGAGGTTATGGCCATAATAAAAATCTCCTGGATAAAGATCTAAATTATTGTTCATTTTTATCTTAATTATATAATAATAGGAAAGCAGCAGCAATATCAGATTTTCATGATTTTATCCTTGATTTTATTGGCTTTCTATATATAGGATATAGATCTGATATCAGATTTATGTTATTTCCTTATATCTCCCTCTCTTGTGCTTGTATATTAGAAAATTAGAATTTTAATTTGCATAAATTTTTCTTCTGGCAATATAGAAGCTTCTCTCACCCCAGAAGTATCTTTCTATTT
>NZ_LKBG01000152.1 GCF_001402945.1 Acidiplasma aeolicum | reverse complement strand
TTTAATAAATATTAATGTAATGACAACAGCGTAAATCCATGCAATAATAAGTATTACCATTGCTATTATTCCAGTGTAAAAAGTTATGTTATACGGATAAATATAATTATTAGACTTAAAAACGAAACTCAGTTTAAGTGAGGATATAGAAAAAACTGCCAACGGAAATGTGTATGCCCATATTGATATACCAGGCTTTGCATGAAAAACCTTCTTTATGCTAACAAGCATGGCCACAATAAAATTCCAGAGTTCAAATGACCATAATGAAACTGAGGCGAATAATGCTACAGTTAATGGAATTTTGAAAATACCTGGAAGCTGTGAAAGTGTAATTATATTTATTACCAGAATGCTGGAAACTCCCACAGGCAAAACAAGCACTGGTGAGGATTCACTTGACTTTATATCCCTTATGTGTGAGGTAAACGCCATAATTCCTATAAAAAGAAATAGAAAAAGTGCTATTCCAAATCCCATCAGGATCATAAAATAAACCAGATCTGCATTTATTCCACCAAGTGGAATGATCCTTTTTCCCAAGAAAACTGTGGAAGATAAGGCAACAGGTGGTATTAATTCTGCATATGTTAATTCCCCCTTTTCTATATTCTTTGTATACATTTTATATCCAAGATAAAAACTTAGAAGCAAAATAGCAATGAAATCAAAAATATAATTATAATATGATAAATACCTTAAGGATATAATTTTTGACGGATAATATGAAATGTATGATACATTCATTATCATCATGGATAATGGAACAACGGTTGAAAAGCTAATTCTGTTAAGATTATTCCAGTCCTCCAGAATAACATTTGGAAATACAAATGTCCTTGCAGTCCATAATGCAAATAAAATCAAAAAAAGAACCATGCCCAAAAAGAGAAAAAATATGCCAGTGTTATAAAGGGCATTGGAATGGAAAAAATCAGCCATTCTGTTTAAAAGCACTGATACGGCCAGGGTACCAAGGGCTATTGCAAACCATTCTGATCCGGTGATATATAATGTTTTTTTAAATGTCATATAATGGATTAGTACAATCTTCTATATATAATTGACTGAATGGTCAATTAAATAATTATAAAAATTTATTATAT
>NZ_LKBG01000151.1 GCF_001402945.1 Acidiplasma aeolicum | reverse complement strand
ATTGAGGTAAAATCAACAGTCATAAAATCTGCATAATTGCCTATTTTTATCTCACCTTTTTTTATATTAAATATTTTTGCAGGATTATATATCGCAGTTTTTATGAATACATCCATGGGTAAGACCTTTTTCTGTATTAATGCAAGCATTAGTGGAATTCTGGTCTCAACCCCTATTATACCGGCTGGTGCATATTCAAAATCAGCCTTCTCATTCTGTGTATGCGGTGCGTGGTCGGATGATAAAATATCATAGCTTCCTGATATATATTCATCGAGTAAAAGGCCCTGAAGTTCGCGGCTTCTTAATGGAGGATTTACCTTTCCATAAGAACCAAGATCCATTTCATCATTGAGCATCAGGTGATGCGGTGTTACCTCCCTTAAATATTGCGTTTTTATATTATGTGTTAGGTGCGCTATTATTCCATTTTTAAATCCCATTTTGCTGGCAGTGCTAACTGCAGAATCCTCGCATTCTGGCGGCCTGGATTTATTATATTCCATCAGGTTTTTTGCATCAATATGATTTTTTTGGAGGCATACCGGATCCTCAGCATGAAATACGACAGGTATTTTAAGATCATTTATTCCATTAATATCACTGGCATTATAATTATTTAGTCCACTGGCATTCGTTGTGCTTCCCATGTATATTTTTATTCCAGAGGAATCCTTATCAATGATATTAAGGTTATTTCCAGTGAACATCGAATAAAGGCCAAAATCCGAGTATGCCTTTCTGCGGACTATCTCAAGTTTATCCCTGTATGCAGAATAATTGTCAATTTTTATTTTATTATTTGGCATATCAAATATTGTTGTTGTGCCACCCGCAATTGCCGAGATGGTGCCGGTCTTAAAATCCTCCTTTTCGGTTTCACCAGGATCACGGAAGTGAACATGTATGTCGGTGCCTGCAGGAAAGACAGCATGGCGCAATATTTCCCTTTTAAAATTAATATGTTTTTTTATTTCTGTTATTTTTCCATCACATACGCCTATATCAAGGTCCTGAAACTGGCCATTATAATAAAATTTTCCTGAAAATACCGTATCATACATGGTATATGTAAATGTATGGCTTATATTTAATATTATTAATCATTTGTTAATCGAAAT
>NZ_LKBG01000150.1 GCF_001402945.1 Acidiplasma aeolicum | reverse complement strand
TTCAGTTATATAATAGATTCCGCGACCTGCATCACCAAGCATCTGTGCCTCAGATCTGTTTAGTTCAACCTCACCGGATGGCACGCTCCTTGTGGCACTTTTTTCCTTGAGCCGCCTAACATGATAATTTAGATCGCCATCAATATTTCTTCTTGGCAGCACAAAAAGTGATAAGCCTTTTGCACCATGGTTTCCATCATGAAATGCAGATGTTAATGACACATCAGCTAGGCCTGCATTGCTTGCAAAGTATTTATCCCCGGTAAGATACCATAGATTATTTTTTGATTCCGCCACTGTTTGATTTGCACCCAGATCGCTGCCTCCCTGTATTTCGGTAAACCATGTTGCACCAAGCATTATATTATCTGAATCACCAATAAGCCCTGAAACATAATCATTGAAGGCGCCATTACCATACTTGTGCAGGGCGTATGCGGTTTGATGTGTAAGTGTTATAATGCAGTATATTCCCGGATCGGCAACAAGATATCCCATTGCATAATGTTCTATTATGGATTTTCCATGAAAATATGGTTTATTAATGCCGAAGTCCTTAATCAGCCTTTCAATGGCCTGCCTTTCCATGGTATCTATAAGAACGCTGTCTATTCTTTCACCATCTATTCCCCACATTTTAAGTACCGGTGGTGATATTTTATCTATATAATCTGTAATTTCATAGAGTTCCTTTCCGGCATATAAACCCAGACGATCAAGGTTTAATCTTTTTTCAGCATAAAATTCAAGGATTTCCTGGAATGGCTTATCTATTTCATAATGGTTCATCCCATAAATATTTGATATATGACTGTATGTGTCGTCCATAATAATTTAAATGGTTATGTGTATATAAAAATATTTAAAAGGAATAATGTGCTGGATTAATATATAACATAAACAGTTGTTATGTTAAGCCTGCCATAATGAAATTATTGATAATATGTGATAAATATCATTATAAAATATTAATTAAAATATTTTATATAATTTTTTCAACGGTTCACAAAATGCAGAACTTTTATTATAACATCTATCCATACATGCATGATTTTATTTTTTCATTTCTCATTGACTGTTCCTTTATTATATTTTTTCCATTTATATTGGATATACTGGCATAGAAATATAAAAAATAAATTAATAGAT
>NZ_LKBG01000149.1 GCF_001402945.1 Acidiplasma aeolicum | reverse complement strand
CATAGGCCTTTAAAATTGCATTGTCCTGGTCCCTCATTGATAAATGTATATATGTTCTTGTCTGCCTTGATCCATGTACCCATCCCATCTGTGATTCCAATGGTGCCTCTGCAACCTTTGATGCCAGAATCGCCCTAGCATTAGGTAGCTCACCCACAAAATTTAAGAATAAAATATGTGATAACCTCATTAAGTATCATATAATATTATAAAAAGGCGATCCCTGAAACATTTGCCAACGGGATAGAGGGTATTGGGTGTATCCAGGAAGTTTAAGCATCAAAGAGATGATAACTTCCAAAGGTGTATGTTAACATGGTTAACAGAAACTGTAACCTACATAGTATGAATGGAGATCATAAAATGATAAAATTAAAAAGAATTTACTTGCCATATTCGCAGGATGATGGATTTAGAATACTTGTGGAACGTCTATGGCCGCGCGGTATTAAAAAATCAGAGGCACACATAGATTTATGGCTAAGTGACATAGCGCCATCAAACGATTTAAGGAAATGGTTTAACCATGAGGATTCAAAATGGGATGAATTTAATAAAAAATATTACGAGGAGCTCTCAAAAAATAATGCAACAGAAACCCTAAAAGATATAATTAGGGATCATGATGTTGTAACATTTTTGTATTCCTCAAGAAATGAGATGCATAATAATGCGGTTTCACTTAAATATTATGTTGAAAAATACTTATAGCTGCAAATATGCATATCCCATAAGCTGTTTTTCAACAATTTCCTGGACACCAGCATCAACTATGCCGATTCCAATATCTGTCGCTATCAGGTCCTCATCAATATTCTGTTCTTTCAATGAATTTCTGCATGCATTTATTTTTATATTCATATCTAAGAGTTCCTTTATCCTGTTAAGTTCTGGATAATCTTTTAATAGCGATTTTACCGCATTTCTTGTAAATACAACCTCTATAAATGCATCGGGCATTGCCCTCCGCAAATTTTTAATCTGCTTTATTATGGCGTTTATATTATTTATATCATTGCCGTTTACTATAATATTCTGCATGGTTAACATTATTATAAAATCATATTTTTATATTTTTATGCACCAAAGTCTTTATAATTAAAAATAAATTATAGGGTGTCCAAACATACGTCAACTCACTATGTACATTATTTTCCTCCCTGAAT
>NZ_LKBG01000148.1 GCF_001402945.1 Acidiplasma aeolicum | reverse complement strand
CCAGGGGCTGGAAGCATGCTTGATGTCTGGTTGTACCAGTGCACACCTGTAACCTCAACAGGTGCCTGTGATGATGTAAACGCACTTTTATGGTCATTAACACCAGAATACTCATATGCAAGTAATCCTGAAGCAGCAAACATAAATACTATTAAAACAGCCAAAATTTTTTTATTCATTTAAATCACCTCTTGTGTTTTTTATAAGACTGGAGATGCCTATACTTATAATTACAAATATTATGCCTATAATGTATACCATGGTAAAGGCCCTTGATGACGGGAAATCATAGAATACAGGTATATAGTTCAATGATCCCATGCTGTATGGAAGTATTGATATTATCACAGGAACTGAATACATCGATTCAATTGATCCGGCTATTGCGGGTGCTATCGACATTCCTATTTCTCTAAAAACCGTATTCATCCCTGTGGCCTCACCGGCCCGTTCATTTGGTGTTGAAATAAGCAAAAGATTTATGACACCAACCAGAATAAAGGAAAACCCTATTCCAAGAACCACCGCAGCATATATTATGTCAAATATGGTCGACCTGAAGAATATTAACATTATAAATGAAATAAGCCCTATTGAAAGTCCGGTAATCATTGATGCCTTTGGCCCCTTTTTCTCAGTTTCCAGTGATGCAAGAGGGGCTGATACCATGGCCATAACTGTTGCCGGCAGCATTATTATGCCAGACTCAAGAATTGTTTTTCCAAATCCGGCCGGCTCTGGATCCTGAAGCAATGTGGGCACCGTGAAGAATAGGAAGTACATACCTGACATGGCAAAGAGTCCCACAAAGTTTGCTATTAACACATTTCTTTTTTTGACAAGCTGTATGTTTATAAATGGATTTTCAGCATTTGACTCATACCTTACAAAAATGTAAAACAGGATGCCTGAAAGTATGAACATTGATATTATTGTAATTGAAGTCCATCCATAGGTTTGACCCTCAGATAAACCAAATATCAGAAATACCAGTGGAATTCCAAGAAGGGCAACACCGACAAAGTCTATTTTTTCCCTTACAGGTTCCGCATAATCCTTAAGATAAAAATAGCTTAGGATAAACAGTGCAAATGCAACGGGAATTGCAGAATGATATGACCACTGCCATCCAAAATATTCGGTTATGTATGCACCTATAACAAGGCCTATTCC
>NZ_LKBG01000147.1 GCF_001402945.1 Acidiplasma aeolicum | reverse complement strand
AATCATTCATTGCATTAATATATTTTTTAGAATAATTTTTTCTATAATTAAAATATCGATACCTTCTTATATCTCTATTTGATTTAAAATTGATTAGGTTTTGAGTCATAAAAAACTAATCAATTCCCTGTATTTAACTATACAGGGGATTTATAATGAATTGAAATTTTAATGAAATGAATTATGCAACTGACTTTAGCTATAAATAACTTAATTGCAATAATGAGCTCTTATTTTCATAGTATTTTGTGGATTGATATCATTTCTGTAACTCTTTAAGAGTATTTCGCTTTAAGCTATCAATAAAACTTAATAATTCAGGTATCATCACTAGATATGGATAATAACACAAAACTATTCACAAGCACCACATATTTGGATGAAATGATGCTAATGGAAGATGAAGCGCCATTAATAGCAATGAGCATTAATAAATATATAAAAAAGAAAGGATTCAATGTTTCTAATGTTTTGGATATACCCTGTGGGTTAGGTCGTATTTCTATAGAAATGATTAAATTTGGGTATAATTTAATAGGCGTAGACATATCTGATCAACTTTTAAATATAGCCAAGTCCAAGAGTAAAATTTATAAAGTGGATAAAAAATTTCAACTATACAAAGCAGATATGTATACTGACAATCTAAAAAAAATTATAAATGAAAGCCCAGATTTAATTTTAAACTGGTGGACAAGTATAGGATATAAAAGTCAGGATGACGATATAAATTTTTTTAAGATGTTACACGACTTATCGCATAATGGAACTATTTTCATGCTAGAAACATGGCACAGAAATTTTATATTAAGTCACCCCATTAAGAGAACATGGAAACAGCTAAAAAGTGGATATGTCTTAATAGAATACAATATTTCAAATTTCAATTCCTTAATAGAAAGCAATAGGAAATATTATAAGTTAAATAACAATTCTTTAGAATTTGAAGGTCAATTTAATACAAAGGTTATATTATATGATTTATCTGATTTGGCAAAAATGCTGATAAACACGGGTTGGGAAGTTATAGATGTAATGAATAATATAGAAAATCCATCCCCTTTTAATCCAAATAATAATGGGCTTGTTATAGTAAGCAAATCAATTTAATTTATATTCTTATTGTTACTGGCGACGGAAAGCCCAAGAAGTATGCCGGACGGCAGGAATGTATCCTTAAAAAAG
>NZ_LKBG01000146.1 GCF_001402945.1 Acidiplasma aeolicum | reverse complement strand
ACCACTGCCATCCAAAATATTCGGTTATGTATGCACCTATAACAAGGCCTATTCCAGCACCAACGGCAAAGGTCGCACTCATTATCCCCTGTGCAAGTGCAAGTTCCCTTTTTGGAACAACATCATTAATTATGGCATATGCCAGTGGAAACATGCCAAATCCAATGCCCTGTATGACCCTTATTGCTATGAGCTCGTCCAGTGTGGTGGCAAATCCACCAAATGATACTGCAATGGCATATATCAGTGAAAGGATTAGAAAAACCTTTCTTTTTCCAAAAACGTCACCGAGCTTTCCAAATATTCCTGCTGCAACTGTTCCTGTAATAATATATGCAGTTATCACCCATGAAACATTATCGTATGTGGTATCAAAAAATTTTATAAAAACCGGGATTGCAGGCACTATCATGGTTTCAACATATACAATTAAGGTACCCGCAAATGCCATGAGGCCGAGTATTATACCTGAATCTCTGTTTTTTGTTGTTATCATGTCGAAATAGACATGTCTAAAAAGTATAAATACTTAACCAGTAAACAATTAAAAAAAATAAATTATTTTTATAATAATTATAATGATACAATTATAATGATTATTATGAATGCAATTATCATATAAACCATATAATAGCTTATTGAGCTGTTCATGATCCTGTATCCAATATATCTTGCACCATTTCTAAAATCCCTGGCGATTTTTATCATTGCAAACCAGAATATGTCCACAGTTTCCATACCTGAGTTTTTATTACCTGTTTTTAATATTCTTTTTAAAATTAGTCTTATGCCACTGGAATATGAAAATGATGTGTACCCATCAAAATCTGATACACCATTGTTCCATGGCATAACCTTTCTGGTCTTCGGTTTTCCAAAAATTGCATATGTAAGCAATGAAAATATGATTATTAATACTAAAATATAAAATGGTGTTACCAGCCCAAAATCATTTTCATTAAATTTTGATTCTATCATAAATCCATTAAAAACCAGAACTTCAGGTATGCCAGATAAAAATTCTGGTTTAATAAATATTACGGATACAGCAAAAAGTAATATCAGCAAGAGACCGGTGGCAAGGACTGTATACGTTTTAAGATCATTTTTTTCTATTTTCTCATCATGTTTATCACTAAAATAATAAATTTTAAACATTGCAGCTGTGGCAAAACCCTCGCCGATGGCAAGTACAGAACCA
>NZ_LKBG01000145.1 GCF_001402945.1 Acidiplasma aeolicum | reverse complement strand
GAGTACTTTCTGATTCTATCCTCCGCAACTATTTTATCCAACCTTTGCATAATTAATGGGATGTGGTTCGCTGCCATATCCCACTAATAATTTTCAAATTAATAAATATGACAATTGTCGAACAAATTATGAAGGTTTGGACACGCTAAAATAAACCATTATTATCCTCTGAAAATGTTTTTCTAAAAATTGAATTATGCGCAATAATTTTTAAATTATTATTTGCAAATTTTAAACTATTATTATAATCATTAATTGAATAATAGCACATACTTTCATATGCATATATTTCAGGATTATCCCCATCAACGGTTTCCATAAATTTAAGCTCTTTAAGCGCATTTTTATAATCATATAATTCAATTAATATATCTATTTTATGAAGCCTTTACTTTAAATTAAGCGGTTTCAAATTTATTGCCCTATTTATATACTCAAGAGATTTTTCATATTGATTTAAATCAAAGCTTTTAATGATAAATTTTAATAATCATCATCCTTCATATTTCCAAACATAAATAATATATAATCAAATCATATAAATAAAATTTTGTTGCTAAAAATATAATTTGAATTCTATTTATATGCTGTACTTATTTTCATATATGATTTCATTTATTTTCAAGTAAAAATATACAGGAAATAGAAAATAACATGGAATTTATCAATTTTATATAACCTTAAAATTTGGTATTTATATTAAATCTGCATTTATTAATTTATTTGCCATATAATTTATTATCCTTTTTGAATTGAGGATTGAAAATGTTATTATTATAATTATTAGGTAAAATAATGATATGTAAATTATATTTTTTAAAAATATTGAAAGCAAAAATGTTATTGTAAAGGAAATATAAAGAATAAAAAAGGGGATTAATCTTTCCATATTCTGTCCGCTGCTGGCAAAATTGCGTATATTATCATAATCTGTTATCTGAATGGGTGCGATAAGCATGTATGAATATATGATTATTGCAGCTGTTATGGATGGCATTACCAGCAGATATAAGAATATCATTATATATAATATATTAAAATGAAAAATAAGCAGAAGTCCTGAAAATAAAATCATTGGACATGTTGCAATAAAAACTGACAATATTATGGATATAATTAAATTTTTGATATATTTATATGCATTCATTGATGTAAATGAAAGCCAGGGCCTTTCAAGCAATACCGGCCACTGGGATATAAGCATGGAATACACAAGTCCCGGTAAAAATGGTATATAAAGGTCAATAAGCAAAATTAAAAATGTATTGTATAATTTAATGTTTAATATAAAATAAATAATGCCTATAAATGAAAATATTAAAATAGGTTTGTATATTTCTGTTCTAATATAGTGTATTTTTACATTTGAAAATGTTCTATATGCATATAATGTATTTATATAAAAACCATTTTTCATGTAAAGGGCCCTTGATGGCGATCCTGAAATATTCATAGGCTTTATATTATTTTTAATTTTGTCTTCCCTGTAATACAAATTAAATTTATTACCATTTTTTATTATATAAAATAATGTTAAGATATATAGAATTATCAGGATTAGTATACCATTTATTATATGACCGTAAAATATTGATGTTATACTGTATTTGAAATTAATAAACTCCGGAAGTATCAGAAAAATAAAAAATAATGGTGGAATAAAATATCCATGCCTTAAAATATATTTATAAATAATACTCATATTAATGCAAGTAAAAAATAATACTATATTATATGATATTAAGAAAAATATTAAACCAGAATTAATTGAAAGTGTTGAGAATAGCATAAGTAATATGATGGGAACATACATTAATATAAAATTATATGCATAATATGCCTTTAAAATATCTCTTTTTTTTAATGGTATATCCAGTAAAAAATCACGGTCGGATTTATTTGTATACAAATTTGAGAACATAACAATTATAATGGCAATTATGGAGATTAAAAGTGTTGCAATTTTTTCCTGATGGATGTTAATATTGGCTGAATAAAATGTAAATAAGGCTGGAATGACCATTAATGTTACAATTATTATCAGGATATAGTAGCCCAAAGGAATTTTTGTTTTTAAAAATAATCTTGTCAATGTATATTTCATGACATCATCCTTGCTATCAAACTTTCTATTGTCTCATTACCTGATTTCATTTCCTCGATTTCCGATAATTTTCCATTAAATATTATATTACCATTATTTATCATTATGATATTTTCCGTAAAATTTTCTGCAATTGACATCACATGAGTTGAAATTAAAAATGTTGAATTCATTGTTTTAAAATATTTTATAATCTTTTCCTGTGTTGGTATATCTATGTAATTGAATGGCTCATCAAGAAGAACAATTTCAGGATTATGTATTATTGACAATGCCAGGGAAAGTCTCTGCTTTGTTCCCCTTGATAGATTTGACACCATGGAATTTAAATAAGAACCAAGGCCGAATAGGTCTATTAAAAATGAAATTCTTTTTTCTAAATCATTAACTTTCCTTAAAGACCCTATGTAAAGCAAATTTTCCTTAACTGTTAAATTAATATACGGTAACGCCTCCTCGGCAAGATATCCTGTAATTTTTTTTGCCTCATCGGACCCTGGTTTATTGCCCTTTATTGATACATTTCCTGCATCAGGGCTTATAAAGCCGGAAATTATTTTTAATATTGTACTTTTTCCTGCACCGTTTGGACCTATTAATGAATAGCTTTTATTGCATTCAAGTGAAAATGAAACATTATTTAGGGCATATTTATCTCCATATTTTTTTGTTACCGAATTGAATTCCAGGCATTGCATAAAGTTATAATATATAACATAATAAATATTTTTTGATTGAATTCGAATGTAATTATTTATTTAAAAATATAATTTATATTTAATAATTATAGTAATTTTCGTCGACTTATGAGAGGGTAAAGGTTGTGTCCCATATTTTGTGTAATTATAAATTCCGATGTTAATTATTAAATGATCATTAAATAAAAGGAGGAATACTTATGAAAATAGGGTGTGTGATCAATATTTAGAGGAAAACTCGAAATAAAAAAGGTTTATTCTAAGACGAATATAAAAACAAAGTACTATGAGATTAAGGATTTATCAAACCAGTAAACGTGGCTAATAAATTCCACAGTCCCATAATAGAATTAAATCAAAAAGTATGCCGTGAGAAATTATAACATCAATGTATTTAAATGGTTCGTCAAAAAGAAGAATACCAATATATTAAAGGATATATTCAATAATAAATATTCATCATCAATATCAAAAATAACAGATTTAACATTGGAAGGGGTAAATAAATTTGTTACTCGAAAGCCTGATAATAGGTATATTGCTGTAATGTTGGATGGACTATTCTTCGATTTAAGAAGGGAAACAGTAAATAAAGAATAATAGTATTTGTATTAAGTATTACGGAATCAGTAGAGTATGATATACCAGGATTCCGTTTAACAATAAAGTAATCACACAATAATTATAAGGAGGTTCTATAAGACTTATACAAACAGATGACATAAATAATTTATATGGGAAAAGCCTTTACAATCCTATTAAGGTTCTATTTTACACGCTATTTATATAAATTCATTTAATGACATATTTCTATGTCAATCCTATTAAGGTTCTATTTTAAATGGTATTACATTTCAATCACTATATGGAATTATTTTTTGTCAATCCTATTAAGGTTATATTTTAACTTTATATTCCATATAACGTTAAAAATTATTAAAGGCTACTTATCTTTTTAAAAAGCTAGGAACAGTATAGCCTAAAGCTTCTAAATCATCTGAAAAATTGATTTCCCAGCCTTTATTTCCACTCAATCTTATAAGCCCTAATTCTTCAAGTTTTTTTATATGTTCTTGGATATTTCTTAATCCAGTCTGATAATTATAATTTTTTAATAAAAATAGCCTGATTCCATTTGTATTATTCATCCCATTTTTAAGTGCTTCTATTATAAATTTATCAACATTATTTGTATTAAATGTTAAATTTGATACTGATCTCATATTTATATTCCTAAATACGCAGGAAATTAATTGCCTGTGTTCATAATGCTCCACGCTATAAGAAACATAATAATTATGTTGTAAAGCCCATAACATCCCTGCTGCAGCAAAAACGGATGGACCTGCGCTTATATTTATTATATATCGGGTCTTATTAGGCAATGAATTTAGAGTTTTATAATAATATTTTATATTCCACAAATCATTTTGAAAATATTTTTTTATATTTATTTGTCTCCGATCAGCCAGTTTTTCTAATTCCAGGAGTATCTCTTGCTTTGTTCTAAAATTTTCATCTAATGGTTCATCCATATTTGATGTAAAAACATAAATATTATTTGGAAAATAATTCTTTAAATTATCTTCTAGGAACATCAAGACCAGATGTCTTTTAAATCCAACAAAGGTTATAAAATCGATATTTTTAAGCGAAGAATTTATTTCGTCATTTTGTACCATAGAAAGATTAATATATTTCGTATATATTAAGTTTACTATGCAGACTATCAAACTGATTATTAAACGCCAAAATGGTAAAATTATACCTTACGAATATAATTATTTTATAGGGATATCCTTATACAAAAAACTATTACTTTATCAGAATAATATTAGAAAATTACATTCCAGCTCCCAAATTGGATTATATACATTTAGTAATATTATAACTACAAAGGGGTTTAATTATGGTGCTAATGGGCTTGATATACCTCAAGGATATATTATATTCAGATCCATAGATGATGCTTTAATTTCTTATTTAAGGTTGGGTATCCTCGAAAACCCTATAATTGAAATTAAAGGTACATCATATAAAATAGAAAGTGTCAAATCTGTTAATAACAATTTAGATTTAAATCGTAATGATATTGAATTTAAAAGCATATCTCCTGTTCTTGTTAGAAATTTTAAAGATAAAAAACTATATTTAAGCAATGAGGGTGAGGTATCAGATAATCTTAATTTACTGGCATATCATCAATTAAAAAATTATTTTGGAATACCAAATCCAAAGGTTACATTTGAAGATCTAAAAGTCCAAAAAAAGACAATTAGGATTTCTAGCAATGGGAAAAAGGAGAGTATTACTACTGGCTTCAATCTACACGGCAGAATTCGAGGAACACCAGATGCTCTATCTTTATTATATTATAGAGGTTTGGGTTCAAAAACATCCCTTGGTCTTGGTTGCTGGGAGGAGATTTGAATGGAAGAACATAAAAATGCAAATTTGAGCAATATAATGACATTTAGGAACGATTTCATAACAGATGTAATGGATTGGGCAGTTGAAAATCTTTTTTCAAAAATTTGGAATAACCCGGAATGGATGAAATGTGCGAAGGGCGGAGATGAAAGGGAAAGTTACAAAAATAAGCCAGATATGTTTTATGCTGCACATATCTTTAGTGGGACAGCAATGGCATTGAAAATAGCAGATTATAAATATACAAAATCAAAACCAAATGACATTGAAAAAACTGAACTAAGGTTAAAAAGATCTATTTTAGGATATATGTTCCATGATTATAACAAACTTCAGGATTACAGCAATAATATAAATATGGATAATAAAGACATATTAAGTGAACTTATCAACGATTTTAAAGACCAATTAACTGATCTAAAACTTACTTCTAACGATGTATATTTTATTGCTTTTTCAACAGAAAAAGGGACACAGTTTCATGCAAATTCAATAGATATAAATCCAGAATCAGATCTATCATTTGAAAGTAACTTTTCAAGACTTGCTGATCAGCTCTCCTCAATTTTTCTAGAGGATAATCCGGTTCTGCACGATATCAAATATAACAATGAACCGGTTATACCTAAAAATAATATACATAAAATTCGAATAAATGCGACTCCATATATTACCTTGACGTCCATACTTAAAGTGGTACTAACAGAAGAAATCATAAAGAGGGGAAAAGAGAATATCAATGATGGATTCTATTTATGGTCTACTTTAAATACAATCTACTATGTGAGCGAAAATCCAATTGAATTAAATTATGATGAACTTGCCAAGCTGGTCATGAATAAAATTAGCAATATTGCTCATCTAGAAAATGGTATAGCATTTACAGACAGAAGAGTGGACATATCAAGCAATAAAATAGGATTTATATCTTTAGAGACACTTAAAAAATTTGTTTTAGACAATGATAAGTTTAAACAGGTCGTCCATTTAGAAAATATTATATTAAAAGACGATTTTCGTAAAAATGCAGAAATGTATTCGGATCTAATTCTTTCCAAACTAAAATCCTATAAAATTAATTTCTATAAGGATTTGCCAAGTGTAACACAGACCAAAAAGAAAGAACGTTCCATAAGGGATTATTTAGAGCTTGACGAGATACAGGATTTTGAAGCTGATAAAATAACAGAAAGACTGCATACATTTTTAATTAGATTTATTCAATTAAATTCAGATCTTGCCGGAGAAGATATAAATTTTATTAGGTCATTACTTGAATCTCAACTTGAGTCCAATAAAAATTTATTATCCAATATATTGCCAAAGAATAATCAGGAAAAATCTGCACTTTTAATACCCTTAATAATTGATAACGAAAACATAAATTGGGATAACATTTTAAATGGTGTATTAAAACAAATTAACATTGAATTTGACAGTGAAAAAAATCAAAAATTGATTAGAGAACTTATTAATATAATACTTGGATATAATGAATTAAATCTCCCAGAAGTGCCGGACAAAAAAAACATGTCTATGATAAATGGATATCCTAGAAAAGAGGGAAAAAGTGGAATAGCATCAAAAGAAAATCTATTTGGAATTGGCACTAATTCTTTCAACAATAGAATCATTACTTCTGGAATAGCCAATGGTTATATAGATGAGTATTCTATATTCGAATTTTCAATAAGATCAATTATTGCGCCGAAATTATATAGTAAATATTCATCGACTGTTCTGTTTTTAGCATTTCCTGGAGCCGTGCCTTTTATGGACATTGGAAAATTTTTACAGGTCTTTAATGAAACCGATGTATTACAGGTTGGAAACATTAGATTAACCATTGAAGAAAATAATGCTAAAATGAACAATTTTAAGTTTGATACAACTTACTTTATATATCTTCCAGATCCAAAAAGTGATGCAGACTTTATAAAAAATTTAAGGATGTGCATAGATATAGCAAGCAAGTCAAAACTACACGTTTTAATTAGCTTTTCTAATAATTTATTTTATAATACATGGAACGAAACAATAAATATGGAAATCGAAAGTTCAATATTAAATAGCATGAAATGGAATAAATTGAGGTGCAACAATTTAGCTTCAGTTAAAAACCAGATGTCCTTCTTCATGAGTGTATCAAAAACAAATAATAATTTTGATTATGATAACTGTGCAAATGTTATAAGAGATTATATAAGGAATAATCTCTCGCTTAATTCTTATGTTCATAAACAGATATTTGAAGGCCATTATAGATTTTCAGACTCAACAGACGATTATGATGTTTTTCACAAACTTGTTTATGATAAAAGAGGTGAAATGATGAAAGAAATTGAAAATTTAGGTAATATAGCTGCAGATCTTTATCTTTTAAGATATGATAGCAGTTCAAGTGATAGGGGATGGATGTTACGGGAGAGCCTTGAAGTGCTTGAAAAGATGAAAGCTGAGACTAATGCAAAAAATCTGGAGGAACTAAAGGAATTCGTATCCGGGCATTTATATTCAGGAATGAATAGGTTGTATTTGCGTGATAATCCAAATTCAAAATATAAACCTGACATCAACAAAATCAATGATTTTGCAAATGAACTTATTAATTTAATTATGACTGAATTTAAGGGTAGAATTCCTGTGGGAAATACCAGATCCTATCTAATCGACGGATTTGAAATAGAATATTATATAGCATCAGATAAAAAATGGAAAGCGTATGGAGAAAAAAAAGAGGTGGGTAAATGATAAGTAAAATAAATGAAATAATAAGTAGAGGATTGCTTGCACAAATAGAGAATATTGATCTAAAGAAAAATCATGGATACTATGCCAAAATAGGGATAATCTCTGAGACCATAGGATTTATGATATCAAGAAACAATGATGCCACAGAATTAACAAGTGAAAACTTTCTTAATGATGAGAGGGCCCTGGTGCCGGCACAGAAATGGAGAGCGGCTGAAAGAAGTTATCTCCTATCTGAACTTCGCAAGGTCGGAAATGTGATACCGGATGGATATGCCAGAAACATGAATAAAGTAAAAACATATCTAAAAAATCCAGTAAGCCTTTTATATGGAGATACATCCATTGGATCAGGTAAGGATATGGGATCAATTGCCTCAAGATGTTTCTATGATTGGGCATACAGCTTTGAACCACTTGGGGAGATATCAACAAGAATTACACACAACACTTTATCGGAGGATGGCACCATATTGCATTCAATTGAGGGGAAAACAGAATCAAATGCAATTTATAATATTCCATACATAAAGCCCGGTGTTAAGTTTATAAGGTTTGTAACCCTTGAAAATTGTTCCCTAGAATTGCTAAAACTTGAACTTATTGCAATATTGGGTACAACAAGATATGGTGCAAGAACGGCGATATTGGGTGATAATGTTGCAAATCACATAGTTGCTATTGGCTTTTCAAAAGGAGATAAACCCATTTCATCTTACGAACTTATGCAACAGGCATGGGAATCAGGTAAATATGAAGGAGAAAACTTGATTAAATCTTCAATGCTTTCCTCCTATGGGGAAGAAAACGTCATAATGGGAGATGACCTGGAAAACTTTTTAAATGAAGTAATAGCTATAAAAAATAATAGTAAAGAACTGCAGAGCCTCTGCGAGGTTATTAATGCCAAAATGGAAAATGACTGGAAAGAGTTCTGGAAGTGATTTAAATGCAGTGTATTCCCATTAAAATGACTGTAATATCACCAATACAATATTTTTATATTGCGGCAGCTGGAGGTATGAGAACATCTAATTTTATTGGAGATATCGCTTTAAAGTATGCCTTCCTAAGGCAGATGGGGTTATTTAAATTTCCTGAATTAAACAAAACAAGGCCAACTTATAGGGAACTCTTGGAGTTTCCATTCTGGCTTACTACTGCAATTTCCGAAAAAATGGCTCTTGAATCCGGTAATGAAACTGTATTTATGAAGAATATGATAAGGAATACCATGCAAGGAGCAGATTATAATGGTTCCAACGTTGATCCAACATTTAAAACCGGATCATTAATGTATAAAAATTTCTTTTTTGTGCAACCAATAAAACCAGGAAATGTTTTTTATTCCTATTTGCTTTATGATTCAGAGTATTTTAAAAATTTAAAAATACCCGAAGTTGTAAGAGTGGGGAACAATAGAACAGGCATGCTCAAGATAGCCAGAACAAATGTAGATATTAAAGCTGTAATCAACTTATATACAGTTCAAAATATTTTGGGCAAGCATATTGAGAAAAAATCAGATTATGTATCTCATTTAGTTTTACAATATTATTTAATGGGTTATTATACAAAAGATGAGGTTGTTAGGGCATATGATGATTAAATTAGATCTTGTTCCAACATATATAAGCCGTGATTTCCAGCAAAAAATGGAAGATTTTGCAACAAATAAAAAAGAAATTGCAATATTAAATGCTCCAACAGGATCTGGGAAAACATATGGATTCAAAAAAATGCTTACACAGGGATTTATTTTAATATTACTCCCAAATAACCTCCTTTCGAATGAGGTTTATGAAAATTTTAAAACCGATACAGCTGTCAGTATTTTAAACTCAAATGCCATTAATAATGAAATAAAATATTTTAAAAATAGTGGCTATGCAGAGTGCACAAAAGATGATGCAATCAAAAATATTATAACAGGAAAAAAAATAATAATATCAAATCCTGAAATTTTTTATTATATTATGTTAAATAACTATAAAAATGGCAGAAGTTCAGATTCACTAACTGATTTTATAATAAACGGCTTAAAAATTATAATAGTTGATGAAATTCATATTTATACAAGAGACCAGTTAAATATATTATTAGCTGTATTAAAATTAATAAATAAGAACATAAAGATAATGTTCTCAAGTGCAACAATCCCTATATATATTAAAAACTTAATAATAGAACTTTTTGGCGAATGCAATACTGAGATTATTAATGTGGAAAGAAGCTATCAACAAAATGACAATGTGCTTCTACAGGGCCCCATATCGATATCAATTCCAGATAATCATAATACAGCCAATTTTATTGAGCAAAATATTGATTTGCTAAAATCTGGCTACTGGTTTATAATTGCTGACTCAATTCGAAACATTGATTCTATTTATAAAGTTATAAAATCTCATATCAGTGATGATCAAATAGCACTAGTTGATGCTTTCCATGATCCTGAATATGAATCATATATGAATATATTTGAACAAGGACCAAGGATTGTTATTGGTTCAAACATAATAGAACAAGGTATTAACCCTCCTAAAAAATTTAATAATTTTATCATAGAGACTGGATTGGATTTAAAGAATTTTATTCAAAGATTTGGCAGAATTGGGAGGAATATGACAAGCAAAAGCAATTTATTTATAATATTTAAAAGTGAAATAGGAAATAAAGCTGATCTGGCAAAGATTAAAAATTTCGAAGATTTTATAACTTTTATTTCAAAAAGGTTACCAGAAAAAGAAAGAATTTTTAATTCAGGATATATAGGTGTTTATGCAGCTTTAATTGCCGATAAATTTTCCATAAATTTAACCAAAACAGTAAAAGAAAATTTTCTAAAGGAAGAACAGGGGACATGGTTCACTAAATCTTTTAATAATACCAGAAGGACTCTTAAAATCATCAAACAGATTAAAGAAGATCATTCCAAATTTAACGAAATGAGAAATGATATACCTGATTTAAAAAATATAATAAAATGGTGGAATAAATATTATGAAAGTATATTCAGATTTATACCTGAGGCTAATAAAGGAGCAGGTACCGATATTGTTTATGATGAACAATTTTCATATGACGATATCTGGATTCATAAAAATAAGAATATTGTTATGAAAAAAAACGGTTATTATATTGTGAATGGGTATAATCAGAGCCCAAATTATCAGTTTCATGTTATGGTAAGCGGAATACCTGTAGATGATCGTGAAATGAAATATGAAGATGTATCACCTTACAAAGCAAGAAATTTAATACTTAACAACATAAATTCAAATTTTAACTTAGATTGTGATGGGGAATCAAAGAAATTGCAGGAAGGAATCAAAGACATAATAAAGGCCACAGGAGATTATGAAAGACTTTATTTGGAGGTTAAGGATGAATTATGATATAAAATCAATTAAGGGAACAGATATCAATTATTATTTTATATGCAAAAGGCGTGCGTGGATGTCTATACATACGTTTTATATTATAGATAAAAATCAATTTATAGAACACGGAAATTTTTTAAACAATAGAAATAGAAAATATGGTTATCATGGTATAAGAATAGGTCATAATGAAATTGATAATCTTGAAATAGATACTCAAGGAAATTATATAGTGCATGAATTTAAAAGAGGCCGCAAAGCTTTAGAGGGAGATATTTTCCAGGTTTTACATTATATCGAATTGCTTGAAAATGAGGGTTTTAAGGTTAGGTATGGAGTTTTACATTTATTGGGTGCAAATAAAATAAAAATAGTGGAAAAAACCCCTGAATTACTATCTAAATTAGAAAAAGCTTATGAAAATATAAATAATCTAAGAAATGATAAAATGCCAGAACCTGTTAAGAATTATTACTGTTCTCATGGTTGTAGTTATGCATTTTTCTGCTGGGGATGATAAAAATGGGAGAGACTTATTATATATTACAATCTGGATCTCTTAGTAAAGTTAATGAATCTGTAGTATTCCAAAACCAGAATGAGAAATCTTTTTTGCCGATAGAAAATATAGATGAAATACTTGTCTTTGGAAATCTTACTATAACTACTCCCGTATTACAATTATTATCCAAAAAAAATATTCCAGTTTTTTTGTATTCGCATTATGGCTGGTATATTTCTAGTATTATACCCGAAGATTATTTACAGAGTGGATATGTTATAACTCACCAGGCAGCATATTATAATAATCCAGATTTAAGACTTAAGCTGGCAAGGAGTTTTGTATTAGGAGCAGCCAAAAATATGGCGAAATTATGCAAACGGCTCAGAATTGGAAATTTAAGGGTACCAGTAAATGAAATAAGTAAGGCTGTCTCTATATCAGAATTAATGGGCATAGAGGGTAATATACACATTAAATATCTGGAACTTTTAGATTTAAAATTGCCTCAGGATTTTAAGGTAATTTCTAGATCTAGAATGCCTCCAAGAAATTATATAAATTCAATGATGAGTTACCTTTACTCTGTTTTGTATGGAATAATAGGGTCACAAATTTTTAGTACTCATTTATCACCATCAATAAGCTTCCTTCATGAACCCAGTGAAAGACGTAGTAGTCTTTCCTTGGATATCGCAGAAATCTTTAGGCCAGTATTTTGTGATAGAGTTATTTTAAAGTTAATAAACTTGAAAATAATGAAAAAGTCTGATTTCATAGACGATAACGGTATATATTTAAATGAGGCTGGAAAGAGAAAAGTTCTTGTTGCATTTGAGGAAAAGTTGAGGGAAACTGTTTACGTTTCTTCCTTGAGAAGGAAAGTTTCTAATAAGTTTCTAATACGTCTTGAGATATATAAAGTTGAAAAACAGATAATGGAGAATAAACAATACAAACCATATATTATGAGGGATTAAATTGTGGATTATACTTACATATGATATTAATGAAAAAAGGGTTGATAAAATTAGAAAGATTTCATTGCAATATTTAATTAGGATTCAAAATTCTGTATTTATAGGAGATATTGGATGGGCAAGCTTAAGAATTTTAAAAGAAAGATTAAAAAAAGAAATTGTTGAATCAGAGG
Organism: Acidiplasma aeolicum; assembly: GCF_001402945.1. Lineage (GTDB taxonomy): Archaea > Thermoplasmatota > Thermoplasmata > Thermoplasmatales > Thermoplasmataceae > Acidiplasma > Acidiplasma aeolicum. The sequence goes on along the minus strand of NZ_LKBG01000145.1, from coordinate 2,066 downwards.
ATTCAATACAGTTTTTTATTCTTAGGGATGAAAAGCTTGTAAAGAGAATAAAGCTTGGAGTGTCATATGAATTCAGCAATATAATTTAACATATGATCAAACCTTTAAATACTCTTTTCCAATTATGAACTTTGAGTACTTTTTTATAAAATTGTCATAAGTTTTTTATTTATAATACAGATTATCTATAACGGGTTAAAATAGAACCTTAATAGGATTGAAATATGAAAATGAGTATGATATTGACGTCCCGTTTTCAAGGGTTAAAATAGAACCTTAATAGGATTGAAATCTGGAGAATATCCAGAATGGTTGATGTCTGATAATTAGTTAAAATAGAACCTTAATAGGATTGAAATCCATCATAGTCCATAGCTGGAGTTCCTGGGGCTATTTTATCGTTAAAATAGAACCTTAATAGGATTGAAATCCTCACTGCTTACCACCCTTTGAGTATTTCCTTTCATAGTTAAAATAGAACCTTAATAGGATTGAAATGATATGTGGACCCGAGAACTGCAATGACATTAATCGTTAAAATAGAACCTTAATAGGATTGAAATTAAATAGAGATGAAGGTACAATAAGAGGCCAAACACCAGTTAAAATAGAACCTTAATAGGATTGAAATATATGGTACCCGAATTTTTCCAGTGAGCCTGGATTTAGTTAAAATAGAACCTTAATAGGATTGAAAGCGATGAGGCGCCATATGAGGTTGCCCATTACCATCTAGTTAAAATAGAACCTTAATAGGATTGAAAGAAGCTCGAGCCTGAAGAGCGGAAAAATTCAAAGTATCGTTAAAATAGAACCTTAATAGGATTGAAAGAAGTCCCCCCTGAAATGCTGGATGAAAAGGAAACGGTTAAAATAGAACCTTAATAGGATTGAAAGGTGTAAAAAATGGAAAATGAAAAAATGAATGAAAAAGTTAAAATAGAACCTTAATAGGATTGAAAGCAGTGGAAAAATCAGATATTGATTTAGTTTTTCACAATCGTTAAAATAGAACCTTAATAGGATTGAAAGAAAGAAGAGCCTATTAACATTGGTGCCAGGGGATATAGTTAAAATAGAACCTTAATAGGATTGAAAGAGCTACCCTGTATCTTCAATCATTGTCTCTCACTATAAGTTAAAATAGAACCTTAATAGGATTGAAAGATGAGCAATACCGGTGATACAGCGGCCACCATACTAGTTAAAATAGAACCTTAATAGGATTGAAAGAGGTCAGCAAATAGTAATCCCATTGTCGGCATTACAATGTTAAAATAGAACCTTAATAGGATTGAAAGTGTGTTACAGCAGTTGTTCCATTTGCTTCTGATAAGTTAAAATAGAACCTTAATAGGATTGAAAGTATAACCAAGTATCTGTCTTATTAAGTTCTTAGTTATAGTTAAAATAGAACCTTAATAGGATTGAAAGAATTGTCTAAGCAAATGAAAGATGATAGTAGATCAAAGTTAAAATAGAACCTTAATAGGATTGAAAGGTTCAATCGGTAGTACCTTTAAACTTTCCATCTAATGGTTAAAATAGAACCTTAATAGGATTGAAAGTTTGCAAATATTCCCTCAAAAGTGCTTTTTCTTGCAGTTAAAATAGAACCTTAATAGGATTGAAAGAGTGTTAAAAAAACTCCACTACCACGATAATTATTTAAGTTAAAATAGAACCTTAATAGGATTGAAAGATGCCTACAACAGTTAGCCCCGGCTTCGGCAAGGAAGTTAAAATAGAACCTTAATAGGATTGAAAGAAACTTTTCAAAATAATGTTTTACTTTGGCTTTTCAATAAAGTTAAAATAGAACCTTAATAGGATTGAAAGGATTTGTATTATTTCCAACAAATTTCGATTGTAGAGTTAAAATAGAACCTTAATAGGATTGAAAGTACAACAGGATTATCTGTAATGGGTTTTACGATTGAATGGTTAAAATAGAACCTTAATAGGATTGAAAGGCAAATATATATGCATATAATGCCACACTCGAATCATAGTTAAAATAGAACCTTAATAGGATTGAAAGATCTTCATTCCAGGGAAAGGCTATG
>NZ_LKBG01000144.1 GCF_001402945.1 Acidiplasma aeolicum | reverse complement strand
TTTGTAATGGTTCAGGTGGATACGCCTAAAAAGGAGGCAATAAACAAAGGCCAAGAGACATCAAAACTGTTAAATTTGGAATAAAATTAACAAATTACCCTATATAGTGAATAAATGTTAGCTGTGATTGACGGAACAGGATGACCATAAAAAGCGAAAATAATGAATTGCACTATGAATATAACTTACGCAGGAATTCCATATGTACCTTCGGGCTTGTCTGGCGGGCAATGAGTACAATGTCAATTATGAAAGCAGACTAAAAATCATACTTCTTCATTTCTTTCACCTTTCAGTATCTTCATTCACGCATACTTGCGCTGATAATGGTTGCTGATCTTATCCATACACTGTCTGTAAGATCTGTTGATGAAATTTTAAAAGGCATTCAGAAAAATAAGAGAAAAATCTATTCCCCTAAAATTTACGGAGTCAATACTCTAATTCTCACTGAAAAATGTCTTTTTGCAGTATCTTGGATCATCCCATGGGTTGAGCATTAACGAGAAAATCAAGGCAGGTATTTTTAGCATGAAAATCAGAATCTCCATTGGATCCCTGAATCGGTAATTAACTTTTATGGAAGTCCGCGCTTTCTTGAAAAGCATCCCGTTCTTCCGGTAAGCAAGAGAAGCCCCTACCTGATAATTATAGAACATCTTCTTTACGAATTTACGTAAAGTCCTTATGTTACTCCGATCATGGAGTAATACTGCGTCCTTAACATATTTACCTTTATATCCGGCTTTTATGGCCCTAATTGTAAGATCATAATCTTCCCCCGCCATTGCCAGGCATGGATCAAATTTCACTTTCTGTATTATTTCTGTTTTCCATGCTGAATTTCCAAGCGCCCCTTTAGTTATATCATTTGGTAAAATATTCTCATAAAGATATTTGTCATATTTGTCAAGGTATCTTGTAAATGGATTATCAGCCTTCCTGAGTGGGGAAGTGGAACCGTATGTAAAATCTGCTGATCCGTCAATTATAGGTTCAGTAATCCGTTCGAGCCAGTCATCTGTTGGTAATTCGTCCGTGTCAATGAATACCGTTATATTCCCCTGGATCATGCTCTGTACCTGGAAACGT
>NZ_LKBG01000143.1 GCF_001402945.1 Acidiplasma aeolicum | reverse complement strand
CATGCCAGATAAGGCATACAGCCCTTGAGGCTGCAAGGATATCGGTAAACAGAAAGCTTTTGGATGCGGTTGGTGCATCCGGATATTTCCTCCATATAAGACCATACCCACATCAGGTCATAAGAGAGCATAAAATGGCCACAGGTGCTGGTGCAGATAGGATATCAAGCGGTATGAGGCTTGCCTTTGGAAGGCCAGTTGGTACTGCCGCAAGGGTTCACCCTGGAGAGATAATTATGGTTGCAAGGGTTGATGCTGCAAATGCAAAATTATTAAAGGAGGCTTTAAAAAAGGCTTCCATAAAGCTGCCCACACCATGCCATGTTGTTATTACCAAGGGCAAGGAACTCTCAGGTAAACTTGGCATATAAATAATTCAAAATTTTTGGCATTAATTTTTATAATAATTTACATTATAAAGATAAAATCATATTTTTATTTCAATGGCCAAGGATAGGCATTGTGTAAAAATTTTATTTAATATTTTTATTTAGAATTGCTTTTTCCCTGCTTGCAATAAAATCCTGTATAAGCTTGGCGGCAAGCATTGAGGTGTTTCCATTGTCATACAGTGGTGTCATTTCATTAATATCAAAACCTATAATTTTATCTGAAATTGATGTTAATATCGACCTCACATCCACTGAGGAAAGACCGTATGGTTCAGGTGTTCCCACGCCTGGTGCATATGCAGGGTCTATGCCATCCATATCTATTGAGAAATAAACACTATCAGATATGCTGTTTTTAATTTCGCTTATAACATTTGATATTCCAGATTCGCGCACCTCATTTGCTGTTATAAATCTTACATTTTTATAGTCAGGCGATGTGATTTCCTCAAGCGAGGTGGATCTTGTACCGACAGAAATTATTTTATTTGGGCCCAGTATTTCAAGGGCACGCCTTGTTACACATGCATGATTATATTTATTATCAAAATAGGAGTCACGAAAATCTGAATGCGCATCAATTATTACCATTGATACATCCTTAAGATTCCTTAGTGCACCAACGGTAATTGAATGTTCACCGCCAATCATTACAGGTATTTTTCTATCATTAAAAATAATTCTTGTTACATCCTCAACCTCACTAAGTACATAGGAAACATCCTCGTAAACAGGAAGGTCCCCAAGGTCAGAGATTTTACACTGTGTTAAATCTATACCATAATTTGGCTCAAACGATTCAAGGTTATCATATGCAA
>NZ_LKBG01000142.1 GCF_001402945.1 Acidiplasma aeolicum | reverse complement strand
AGTTTTCCTTGCCGAAGCCGGGTCTCTTTCAATCCTATTAAGGTTCTATTTTAACCATACGACCCCGAATAACCTAAAATAATCCAATATACTTTCAATCCTATTAAGGTTCTATTTTAACTGATTTTGCCTCGTGTACGTCTGTTCGCAAATCGTCTTTCAATCCTATTAAGGTTCTATTTTAACCAATCATACAGCCAATCGAGAATAATCCTGTGGTTCACGACTTTCAATCCTATTAAGGTTCTATTTTAACTAATTTCACCTTTTTAGGTAGATATCTGTTTAAGCCAGTCTTTCAATCCTATTAAGGTTCTATTTTAACTTGTCTCAAAACCCGGACGAAGTAGGGAAAATCGTTACTTTCAATCCTATTAAGGTTCTATTTTAACTTCAAATTAAAAGTGAAACCCAAAAATAAGCATAAATCTTTCAATCCTATTAAGGTTCTATTTTAACTCAAAAATGATGGGCAGTCCACAAAATCCCACAAAACCTTTCAATCCTATTAAGGTTCTATTTTAACAGATAGTGTGATACAAATCTGTTCGCAAATCGTGAACCTTTCAATCCTATTAAGGTTCTATTTTAACTGGGCATAAAATACAGGAATATCCATCGAACTATTCTTTCAATCCTATTAAGGTTCTATTTTAACTCATAGTCCATAGCTGGAGTTCCTGGGGCTATTTTATCCTTTCAATCCTATTAAGGTTCTATTTTAACTTGTTCCCGTCACATTCCGTGTGGAAAGCGGCGATATCCTTTCAATCCTATTAAGGTTCTATTTTAACCACATCTTCGCCATCAGGCACAACTTTAGTCTATAATGACTTTCAATCCTATTAAGGTTCTATTTTAACTTTGGATAAAAAGCACCACTGGCATGAGAGGGTGTATCTTTCAATCCTATTAAGGTTCTATTTTAACGGAAGCTACTCAGGAACATATTCAAATAGTTCATCACTTTCAATCCTATTAAGGTTCTATTTTAACAAATCAAAATAGAGAAATCAGGAGTACAGGCAAACAGCTTTCAATCCTATTAAGGTTCTATTTTAACATTGTGAAGACGGAGAAAGTATGAGGATCTCATTCCTTCTTTCAATCCTATTAAGGTTCTATTTTAACAAAATACACCTCCGTGCAGCAGTTCATACCTTCCATCTTTCAATCCTATTAAGGTTCTATTTTAACCCGTTATAGATAATCTGTATTATAAA
>NZ_LKBG01000141.1 GCF_001402945.1 Acidiplasma aeolicum | reverse complement strand
ATCATCCATTATTTCTATATCCTTTTCCTTTACCTTTGATTTTGGTTATGGATAGAAATCATGAAAAACCTTATTTAGCCTCAGCTATATGACGATATAGCTGTGAGAATCGGAGGCGGTTTTCTTTAAACTTGGCCTTCGAGGCCGCTGGATAGAATAGCCGCCCTTCGACTCGATTTCTTACCTTATTTAATAAGGTGAATAGGAGTTTGTCGAGTCTTCGATTCTAAATCTCACAGAATCACGGAGGTGATTGATATAGTAATAGGTTTGGATGTACATAAACATTCCGTATATGCTACGGTATTAAATGATAATGGAGAGCTCGTTATACAGAGGAACACGGAAAATAATATTTCTGTACTGGATAGTTTTTTAAATGATTATAAGGAACATGATATTGTAATAGAATCATCAACATCAGGGAAATATTTATCAAAGGCGTTAATGAAATTAAATTATAAAATACATTTAATAAATCCTGATAAAATATCAGCAATAGATGGTTTTAAGAAAACTGACAGGGAAGATTCATACAAACTTGCATACCTTTACAGGATCAATGCATTAAAGGAAATATACATACCATCAGAAGAAATAGAAAATATCAGGACTTTAGTGAGGTACAGGCATTCCCTTGGAGAGGAGATAACAGTAAAGAAGAATCAAATACATGCAATATTAGCATCATATGGAATAATAATTAAGGCAGCAGACCCATTCGGCAAAAAGGGATTAAGGGAAATCAGCAATAATTATAATAAATTGAATTCCTCCGATAGAATTGTATTGAGATCACTGCTAAGTGACATATCAGGCATAAAATCCAGGGAAAAGGAAATAGAAACAGAATTATCAAATATAGCTGTAAACAATAATAATATAAAATTATTGATGACAATTCCCGGAATCAATTATTACTCTGCATGTGGAATATACTCTGAAATAGGGGATATCTCAAGATTTAAGAACAAGGAAAGATTTGCATCATATACAGGTTTAATACCTAAAGAGTACTCTTCAGGAGAGAAGGTAGTAAAAGGGCATATAACAAAGCATGGGCCATCAATATTAAGGTTCTTCCTAACAGAAATATCACACATAATTATAAAATATACAAAGAAGTTCAGAACTAAATACCTAAGCATTGTAAGAAGATTAGGAAAGAAGAGGTCCATAATAGCAATAGCAAGGATATTAGCAGAGACAATATTTACCATGCTTAAAAATAATACAGGTTACATTG
>NZ_LKBG01000140.1 GCF_001402945.1 Acidiplasma aeolicum | reverse complement strand
AATAACTAATAATATATAAAAAAATGTTCTAAGTCTTTTTGTAATAAACAATCTTACAATATTATTTTTTATTATTATACATTTATTATATTATGGCAGATAAACTTGCTGTAATAATTTTATCAGGTAATGAAAACAGGGATAGGGCGTTGCTTGGCCTTAAATTTGCACTTCATACCACAATTGGAACAAGGGTTGTCCTATTCGGTGCCGCAGAAAAACTGGCAGCTGAGGATGAGGAATTTAAGGGTCTGGTAAAACAGTTAATTGATAAAAATATCATTCCGGTTGCCTGTGTGAACATAGCAGATGAGGAAAATATAAAAGAGATGCTCCTGGAGCTAAAAATAAATCTTAAACCGGTGGGCGCTTTAATTTCAGATTATGTAAAGGATGGCTATGCTCCAATAACGTTTTGATTAAAATTTTTAATATTATAACGTGAATATATAATTTTTTCAATTTTTATGGTAATATTATAAAAATTCGAATAAACCATATTTAAGAGATAAATGAACGAAATACTTATATTCAATTTTAAAATTAACCACTGGGCTCGTGGCCTAGTATGGATAAGGCACCGTCCTTCTAAGTCGGTGATCGTGGGTCCAAATCCCACCGAGCCCGTTATTTAAAAAATTCTAAAAAATTAATGATAAATAATTGAATACATCCTTAATATAAAGAAATATTATTCCAAATCCTGAAAATGAAATAATAATTAAAAATATCCCAAAAAATGCTGTTGTGGCATTTATTATTTTATTATTATACCTTAAATGGGCTATTGCAAATCTTCTCCAGTGTTTCTTACTTTTAATATAAATACCACCCTGTGTAAACGCATCCAGAAATAAATGTGAGGGTCCAACCAGTATGCCGGAAATTACTGTAATTGTTATGGGTGCTAAATTATTAAATATATACATAATTAATATAATGAAAAAAGAAATGGAAAGTCCAATGATAATGCTGTTTTCAAATGAATGTGTCGATGGGCTTCTTACCGGTATGAGACCATATTTTGTTATCTTACGCTTATGCCCAAAATGGTCTATTACTGTATTACCAAGAAATGACATTATAACTGCTATGGAAAATCCCCTGAAAAAGCCTGTAAAGTATGAATTAATAAGGCTTAATATTCCCGTACTAAAAATGTAATGCACCATAAGCTTCATTTAAACATCTCTGTCCTACGTAGTCAGACATTACATCATTAAAAATATTCTTTATTATTTTAGAAAATATTTTAA
>NZ_LKBG01000139.1 GCF_001402945.1 Acidiplasma aeolicum | reverse complement strand
TGAATACATTGAGATTATCAATTCATCAATGCTTATGGACTTATTATTGTCTCTTTTAACAGGAAATTTATATTTACACAAATATGGTACACAACCATCCATGTAGTTATGTTTAATGATCACTATCCAATATCATAACCATTTGTAATATTATTAAATTCAAAATATAAAATGAAAAATCATTAATGTATTTATTTATGGCCTTATGCCATTCCAGAAGATTCCCTTAATTAATATTTATTCATTATATTATCCAGGCATTTTATTATAACATCAAAATCATTAATATTATCTTTTATGAATGTATATGCAAGCCCATCATCTATTTTCCCATATCTGTGGACAATAATGTTCCTGAAACCTTTCATATTTTTCATTAAATTCCTAATTCTAAAGCTTATAATTTCATTATTGTATAGATTATCTATCATTGAGGAATCATCATCTGGTATTCCAAGATCCAGGATCTGAATTAATTATATAAAAAATGTCCATTAAATTTTCAATGGAATATTCTATCCTTTTGTATATACCATCTTTTATAATGCCAAGTTTCTGGAATTCATCAAATGAATCTGGTAAATTATCTCTTATTAATTCCAAACTTTCCTCAATTTCGGCTATTTTATTCCTTATTACATCCCTTCTCATTGTATCTTCTCCAGGTTTATATAATCGTAATATCCGCGTTTATAATCCTCAAATTCCTCTATTGTTTTCCTAAAAATATCATATATATCCTTATCTTTATAATAGAGAATTTTTCCCTTCAAAACACTAAATCTTATATAAAGTGGCAGATCCTGAAATATGTGCACATCAAAAATGTCATTTATCTCTGAGAGTACATTTAACCTAAATTTGTTTCTCTCATCCTGATTTCCATCATAATAAATGCATAAATCAATATCAGAACCGTTGTGGAATGTGCCATTTGCATAGGAGCCATAATTAACAATAAATTTTATTTTATTTTGTTTATCCAGTTTTTTAATGTAATTAATAGTGCTACTGATTAGATCTGTATACATTAGAAATAAATTATAATTAATATTAATAACTTTTTCTTTCTCATTTCTGTATATGTTCTCCAATAAATATTTTTTATATATTCGGTAAAAATATAATAAGCCTAATAAGGTAATAACGGACCATGGTACTTAATTCTTCTCAAATGGAAGGAATGGAATAATAGAAGATAAGAATAAGTTTCAACAATATTTGGATGATAATAATATAAAGCATATACTGGCAAGGG
>NZ_LKBG01000138.1 GCF_001402945.1 Acidiplasma aeolicum | reverse complement strand
ACTTTTTGACATATCCGCTATCTGCTGTGGGGTCAGCTCGCTGCTCTTTAATGCCAGTGAACCAATGAAATATAATAAAAATCTTTGACGCCAGTGCAGCATGGAAAGTTCCTTCCGTTTATAAAATAGTGATACTGCTATTCCATGGTTCCTGCACCGCTCTGCTATCGCAATGTTAGGATTCTGGAATGATTCCATCATAATATTGAGTTTCTCCTCACTAGTCCATATTCTTCCAGACATTTTACATTACCCCCTTTGTATATTTATATAAATCATTAGTTATATACATCTCTTTAGATGTGTTTAAGTTTAAACTATCCATAACCAACTTCCTAGTGGTTCTGTGAGATTCAGAATCGAAGACTCGACAAACTCCTATTCACCTTATTAAATATTAATAAGGTATGAAATCGAGTCGAAGGGCGGCTATTCTGTAAAGCGACCACTAAGGCCAAGCAAAATAACAGCCACCCCCGATTCACACAGCTATATTGTCATATAGCTGAGGCTAAGTAAGGTTTTTCATGATTTCTTTATAATATTTCCATCTCATGTGTAAATTTATTCAAATTAATTCCGCCATTATCTTCAATTAACACAATATCTTCTAATCTAACTCCATATTTATTAGGTATATAAATTCCAGGTTCTATTGTTATTACATTTCCTGGGATAAATTTATTCTGATTTTTTGAATCAATATATGGCTCCTCATGCTCGTTGAGACCTATTCCATGCCCTGTCCTATGAATAAAATTTTTACCGTATCCAGATTTTTCAATAATGTTTCTGACATAACGGTCAAGTTCCATTCCTGTTATACTGCTCGACGCTCGATTGCATCCGTCCTCCTGTGCATTTTTTACAGTGTTGTATATTTTAATAAAATTTTCATCCGGATTTCCATAAAAAAATGTTCGGGTCATATCAGAGCAATACATATTATATCTACTACCAAAATCTATAACAATGCACTCATTCTTCTTTAATTGTGTGGAATCAGGTATATGGTGAGGATTTGCAGCATTTTTCCCAAATGATACAATGGTTGTAAATGCGAGGTCTGCATAGTACCGACTTTTAATTAAACTATCTATTGTGTTTGCAAGTTGCTTTTCTGTTATTCCAAGAGTGACCTCACTCAATGAATCTTTCAGTGAATTTTCAGAGACCTCTATTGCCTTTTTAATTAAATTAACCTCATTTTAAGGATGGAAATAATAAAATAAGTGGTGGAAAAGGCACCCCCGCCTTG
>NZ_LKBG01000137.1 GCF_001402945.1 Acidiplasma aeolicum | reverse complement strand
TATAAAGAAATTGTGAAAACATCATATAAAAGCTATAAATAAATCATAGATAAAATTAAATAAAATTATGTATTAATAATTATCATGGAGTCAGAAGTTGATAAAAGAAAAAAGCTATTTCATGAACTTTTGGATAATAATTTAACAACGTTTTTAATAACGTTTCACCCAAAATATGCACAGAATTTTGGTCTGGTTGATAAGCCAGTATTTACAGACGTTCCAACCCCAATAACAGAACCATTTAAATGGGAATACACTAATATGAAAAAATTGCTATACAAGCTGGGTGATATTTTATCTACAGATGAGGCAGAGAGAAGGCAGGTCCAGCTTGTTAATCCAAGCCTTAAAAAGTTTCCATATTTAGGCGCAATTGCCATATCACCAACAATATTTGCAGCAATACAGCTGGTTAAAAAAGGAGAGGTTGCACCAAGCCATCATCACTCTCCCAACGCATTTAGATTTATTTTAGAGGCTCCAGAGGATGGTGCGTATACAGTGGTTAACGGCAAAAGACTTATCATGCACCGTGGTGATCTTGTACTAACCCCCAGTTATGCATGGCATGATCACAGAAATGAAGGCAATGGAGATGTTATATGGCTTGATGGTCTGGATGCACCGCTTGTGTGGTATCTAGGTGCAATATTTTTTGAGGATTATTTTAAAAAATATAAAAGATCACTCCAGGAAATTACAGAAACTGAAAAGGAAAATGTGTTGAAGTATGGTAATGGAATGTTACCGGAATTTGAAAGAGAGGATTCATATGATCCCCTATATATTTATCCGTACAGCAGGGCAAGGGAAACTTTATTTAGGATCAAAGAAAATTCAAATGAAATGCCAGCTGAGGGGTATGTTATGAGGTACATTAATCCTAACAATGGAAAGGACATATTTCAAACAATGGCATCCAAAATAAGACTCATAAGCCCTAAAAGTAAAACTAAGAAAATTCGAAAAACAGAACATATAATATTCATGCCTGTTGAGGGTGAATGTACTTTAAAACTAGACAATATAGAATACAATCTTAAGGAAAATGACATAGCAATAGTACCCCCATGGGAGGCGTATGAAATAGTAAATAACAATGATAAAGATTGCATTTTATTCTCATATTCAGATGAACCAATTTTCAAGTCATTTGGTCTGTTTAGATCAGAAATTAATGAATAGATTTTAATTTTAATTTTCCCCTGATAAAAAACTTAAAAAACTTTTAAAAATAAACTTAATATTTTATATTATAGGTTA
>NZ_LKBG01000136.1 GCF_001402945.1 Acidiplasma aeolicum | reverse complement strand
TTTTTCCTAAAAATTGGTATATACTATCTATATTCTTTTTTATAAGGCTTTTTATTTCTATGTAGATAATAGCATTATTTAGATATTTTCCATGTACTGTCTTAAAAGATAATAATATGATAGTAGTCTAGAATGCTTATTGATCTGCAACATAAAACATAATAAAGAAGAGAAGAGGACAATCAATAATTATTCCAAAAACTATCATAATCAAAAATATATTGGTAACATACATTAATAATATTAATATTACGGTGTCCAAACTTTCATAACTTGTTTGACAATTGTCAATTTATTAATTTTAAAAACATTAGTGGGATATGGCAGGAAACCATATCCCACTAATTATGCAAAGGTTGGCTCAAAATAGTTATGGAATATAGGATAAGAAAATATCCTGCATCACTGATTATAAAAATTATTGTGATATTGAAGATATATGAAGTATCATACAGGCCATCTAAATATTTCTTCAATAACCATCCTGAGTTCATGGAAATGTTGAATATTACAGATATACCCAACTTCAGGACATTATCATAAAGATCATTAAGGATAGACTGGCATTTCATAAATGCAGCAATAATAGATATGATAGAGCCTGACGATGGCAATGCTGCGGTGGATTCATCCATTGTTAAAACATGCAGGGATACAACAGCACAGAGGAGAGGGAAGAATAAGAAATACAAGGATAATGAAAGTTCATGGGGATACAGCACAATGGGCTATAGGTATGGAAGGAAGGTGCATGCAGCTATTGATATAGATTCATTATCTGTGATAGAATGGAAGATAACCACTGCATCTGTATATGACAAGAATATTGCATTTGAAATGGTAGATTCTGTAGGGAACTGTAATTATATTTTAATGGATGCAGCATAAGACTCATCTGATATATATGATTATATCTTCGAGAATACATATTCTTTGCCAATAATTGATACCAATAGAAGAAGAGAGATTGTTGAAAATAAATTAACATACAACAGAAAGCTTGGAATAGAATTAAGGAAAATGTAATCATCAAGGTATAAATTGAGATGGGAAACAGAAATTATGACATGGCTATTGTTGAAATAATAGTTGCATATAACTGCATAGTAATGGCCGATAAAATTGCCGGCATTTCAGGGAGGAAAATTATATATATCGTAATTTGACGTATGTTTGGATAACCTAATTAATATGATAAAGATTCAGAAAACATCATTTAAAATAATTTAATAACTAAGCATGATAAATAAGAACAATAAAAGAATCAAAAAATTATTTTTCATAAAC
>NZ_LKBG01000135.1 GCF_001402945.1 Acidiplasma aeolicum | reverse complement strand
ATGTTCTCGGCCTTAAGGATGCAAACAGCACAGAATTTGATGCAGAAACTAAATACCCTGTTATTGATATACTGCCTGAGCAAAAGGGTGTTAAAAACTTAGGCGGTACAATGAGGCTTGGGGCCAAAAATGTAATTATTAAGGAAGGTACACTTGCAAGCAAAATATACGATGGCCAGAAAATAATATCAGAGCGCCACAGGCATAGATTCGAGGTTAATCCTGTTTATATTAAAGACATTGAAAACGCAGGGGTAATTTTTTCAGGAACTGATGACGATGGAATAAGAATGGAAATTATGGAGTTAAAGGATCGTGATAATTATATTGCCACACAGTACCATGCTGAATTTAAATCACGCCCATTAAATCCATCAAGAGTACATTTATATTTTATAAAAAAATCACTTGAATATAAAAAGTTAAAGGAGGATAAACTGTATGAAAGAAATATTAAATAATTTAATACAGAAATCGAATCAGAAGATAGCGAGCGATCCGGCATATTCCAAAAAGCTTCAATCTGTAAAAAAAACAATATGCATTACATTTGATAATAAGGACTCTTACACATTTAAAATCGAAAATAACCACATAAGTGAGCCTGTAGAAGAAAAATCTGATGCTGATATATATGTTGAGGTCAGCTCTGATTTATTTAAGAAGATATTATCCAAGGAAGAAAGTGCCATGGATGCTTACCTCAAGGGTCAGCTAAAAATAAAGGCATCATTAATGGATAAGCTGCTAATAAGTGATTTATTAAAATCCTGAAATGTTAGACAAAAAATTAGATGAGTATAATAATTTAATTCGGAAAAGGGTTGACGAATGTTATGCCATAGCCACAGAGGCCAAATCCCTTGGCAGGGATATATCAACTGAGGTTGAAATACCACTTGCCAATGATATGGCCGAAAGGGTGGAAGAATTAATACACATGAAGGGTATCGCCTCAGAAATCAGGGAACTTTCAAAAACCATGTCTAGGGAGGAGGTATCACTTAAGATCTCCAAAAAAGTTGCAGAAATGCTCAGGGAAAATAAGGATGAGGCCCTTGAAAAGGCTGTTAGGGTGGGGCTTGCCATATTGACCGAGGGCATACTGGTGGCACCTCTGGAGGGAATTAAAGAGGTAAAAATAGTTAAGAATGATGATGGCACTGATTACGCTGATATTGTATATTCTGGTCCAATTAGAAGCGCAGGTGGTACTGCACAGGCATTAAGTGTTCTAATTACAGATATAGTTAGAAGAGAGCTTAATGTGGGGGCATTTAAGGCAACAGATGAGGAGGTTGAGAGGTATATAGAGGAAATCCAGGCCTATAACAGAAGAAAACAT
>NZ_LKBG01000134.1 GCF_001402945.1 Acidiplasma aeolicum | reverse complement strand
ATTCAAGCTGTTTTTCAAGTTCTTCAATAATCATACCATTTGAGTCCATTTTTACTTGCCTGTGGCATTAATTATGGCATTAATATAACCCCAGAGGATTTAAACATTGATTATACCAAATTAAACATCAGGCTTAATGAATATTTTTCTAAAAAATACGATTACGATAAAAAATTAGGGGAATTAAAAAAAATTCATGGTGATGGAATTTTGAATACAGACCTGGAAAGGCTGTACAGTTTATTAAAAAATGAATATAAATCTCCATTTAAAAGAATGTCATCATCGTATAAGGAAATTTATGCAAAAATAAGAAATATCTATAATTTTACTGAGAAAAAGGGCTATGGTGAAATTCTGGAATATATTGGCACTGCAAGGGCAATAAAGCTTGAGGGAAATAACATTAAAAAAATCGAATTAGAAATAGGAGACATTAACCATGATAATATAAAGAAGATTGCGTATATATCTAATATTTTAAATAACATTAAGGATAAAAAAATAATAGATGATATCCCTGAAACTTTTAAAATGAAGGATCATGATTTAAATTGTGATATAATCAGGAATTATATATTATTATATAGGGGTATAAGAAACTACAAATTATATTTTGATGATTCAATCAAAATTAATGAATATGATTTAACAAAAATTTACGAAAACATGGGTACCCTGTATAAATTTGACCTTGAAAGATACATAAAATTAGTTGATTTAATGGACAATTTGAACTCGCAGGGCATTAAAATTAATGGCATTCTTGGCACCGAAATACATGACCGTGACATTCTTAACGCATTTAATCACGAGTATTATACTAAGTTCCTAAATTATTATGTAAGAAATGATGAGAACCTTAGAAATTTTAGCTCCAATTCATTCGAACGCCTTATCAAAATGTTCAGGGAATTCGATATAAAGAGAATGGATATATATAAAAAGGGTCTGATTTATTCCCTTTATAAGAGAAAAATTGCGGCAATGGAAAAATATCCAGAGGAGGTTATGGTAATAAAAACAGAGAACGCGAAGAAAAAATTCCAGAAGCCTGTTAAAAAGATATTCGGAGAAATAAGGGATATATTGTTCAGCATTAAGCCATGCTTTATGGCAAGCCCCATAAATGTTAGTTCATACATTGGGGTTAATATAAATTTTGATGTGGTTATATTTGATGAGGCCTCACAGGTAACCCCTTCCGAGGCCGTGGGTTCATTATTCAGATCAGGCCAGGCAATAATTTCCGGGGATACACAGCAGCTTCCACCGACGTCATTTTTCGAAAATGTCAACCAATCTAAATATAACGAAAACTACGTTGTCCTTGATAATATAATGGATCAGTTTGATGCCATTGGTTTGTCAAAATTGTCACTAAAGTGGCATTACAGAAGTGTTGATGACCGTTTAATAGCATTTTCCAACAAATATTTTTATGATAATTCACTTGAAACATTCCCATCTGCATACAAATCATCAGAAAATTCAGGAATAGTTTTTGACTATGTGGAGGGTACATATGGCAGGGGAAAATCAAGAACAAATATTTCAGAGGCAAATGAGGTTGTGAATATAATTAAAAAAGAATATAATTATAACGAGTCAATAGGAATTGTTACATTAAGCGATGCCCAGAGGAGTGCCATAGAGGATGCTGTAACTGAATACTCAAGAAATGATAATGTGCTTGCGGATATGATAAATAATGGAAATCTGTTTATTAAGAATCTTGAGAATGTGCAGGGAGATGAGCGTGATATAATCATTTTCAGCATAGGTTATGGAAGGGATGAAAATGGAAAATTAACCATGAATTTTGGCCCTTTAAATTCTGCCGGTGGTGAAAAAAGGCTTAATGTTGCAATTACCAGGGCAAGAAAAAAAATAATAATAGTATCGTCAATTAAACCAGAAGACATAAAAGTACCGGAAAATGCTGCCGGCAGCGGCCCGGAACTGCTAAGAAGGTACATACATTTTGCGGTAACAGGTGATGGTAATACGGTTAATAAATTCTCAAGCTCTGATGAAATAACAGACGATATCTATGAGGCACTTATAAATTCTGGATTAAAAGTGGACAAAAATGTTGGGTTTTCAAAAAACAATATACCGCTTGGCATAATTGACCCGGCAGATAGAAATCATTACATACTTGGTATAGAAACTGATGGCGACGTTTATTACAGAATGAAAACACCATCTGAAAGGGAAAGAATTAGAAATAATGTGCTTTCAGATCGTGGCTGGAATATTTACAGGGTATGGTCCCTTGATTACATAAAAAACCGGGATGCTGTAATTAGAAATATAATAAATACAGTGAACAGGTTAAGCCAGATAAATGATGAAAGCGCTGGGAGGGAGATTTGAACTCCCGAGCTATTTCAGCACAGGTTTTCCAGACCTGCGCCCTACCAGGCTAGGCTATCCCAGCAACGTATACATAAATACTTTTTTTTATAATATTCTTTCGAATAATGGTATTGTAAGACTCTTCTCAACACCATCCATGGTTCTTAATTTTTCAAGCACAAATGTTGAAAGATCCTTCATTGTTTTCTGTGCTGTTAATATTATTATGTCCCAATCACCGGTAATAATTGATGCTGAAATGACGCTGTCAAGCTTTGCAAGGTTGGCACATAATGTTCTCTGATCTGTTTTTGACTTTGAATCATACTGTATTAATATGTATGCAAGAACAGAATACCCGAGCTTCTCATAATCAAGGTCTACAGTGTACTTCCTTATAAAACCCTCCTTCTTAAGGCGCTCCATCCTCTCAAATATTGTTGCCCTGGGCATCTGCAATGCATTTGATATATCTGAAATTTTATCCCTGCCATGTTCCTTTAAATACTCTATAATTTTAGTATCCTTTTTATCAATACTATCCAACATTATACCAAAATGGCAATTCATTATTTAAATTATTTGTTTTAATAACAGAATTTACACTAAAAGCTTTATAAATTGTAATAATATAAAGTTAATATGGAAATAGCATATAAAAGCAATGATTATGTTAAAAAGGAAGTTGAGCTTGCCATGAAGCACCTTGCAGATAAGAAGGTACAGCATGCCATAAAGGTGCAGAGTTTTATCCGGTCCTATGTGACGGATTTTTTAAGATCAAAGGGCTATATAGAAATATCACCAATTATAATATCACCGCTTACTGACCCACTAAACCATCCTGTATATGATCCAAAGATAAGTGCCTATGGAGGCGATATGTGGATAACAAAAAGCATGATATTCCATAAACAGATAGCAGTTCAGGAATTAAAAAAGATCTTTATAATGTCACCAAACATAAGATTAGAAAAGGAGGAAAAGGCTGAAACAGGCAGGCATCTGTATGAGTTCACACAGATAGATATTGAGGCACTGGAGAAGACAAGGGAGGATATGATGGATCTTGCCGAGGATTTAATAATATATACAATCAAAAGGATAAAGGAGGAGCACCCAGAGGAACTTGAATATTTTGGGCGTGATCTTCCAGATTATCAGAAACCATTCCCAAAAATAACATATGCTGAGGCAGAGGAAAAATATGGAAAGGATTTTGAAAGGATCATTTCAAAGGAATCAAAAACGCCCATATGGCTGATAGATATACCATTAAAGGAAAGGGAATTCTATGATCGTGAGTACCCTGACAAACCCGGAATACTAAGGGATATGGATTTAATATGGCCCGAGGGTTATCAGGAGGCATCATCTGGAGGAGAAAGAGAATATGAGCTTGACAGAATAATAGAAAGAATACATAAAAAGGGGCAGACTGAGGAACAGTTTAAATGGTTCATTGAGCTTGCAAAACACGGAATTAAAATGTCCACGGGATTTGGTATAGGCATAGAAAGATTCACGAGATTTGTGTGTGGATTAGAAAGAATAGAGGACACATCACCATTCCCAAAGATTCCTGGAAAGGTATCATTATAAAATTTTATTTTTTTAAAAAATTTAAATAGCAATTTTTAGATTACCCACCATATGACAACCACAAGTGTGGTTATACCCGCACTTAACGAGAAAAAAAACCTTGAAAGATTAATTCCTGAGCTTAAAAAAAGGAATCTGGATTCCATTTATATAATAGACGATGGCTCTGATGATGGAACTCCAGAAATAAAAAAGAGGTATCCGGATGTGCATTTATTATTCAGGAGTGGCAGGCTTGGCCTTATTAGTGCAGAGCTTGATGGCATGAGGCTTTCTGATTCTGATTATGTTGTTGTCATGGATGCTGATTTATCACACAGGCCTGAGGATATCAATGGCATGATAGATCAGGCAATAAAAACATCGTCTGATCTTGTTATAGGTTCAAGATATACTGAAAATGGTGTCACAGATGATGAATTTATCAGGCAGATTATTAGCAGGTCAGCAAACCTCCTTTTTCATGTTGCGTTTAACATAGATATAAAGGACTGCACATCAGGTTTTAGGGTGTACAGCAGAAGGGCGTGTGAATTTTTGGCCCATCAAATAGATATAGAAAATGGGTATGTAGGCCAGGTGGACATAGTCAACAGGCTTGTAAATAATAACTTCAAAATAACCGAGTATCCTGTAAAATTTGTAAAAAGAACTGAGGGAAAATCAAAATTGAAAATGAGGGAAATCGTAAACTTTTTCCTCTTTGTGATATATAACAGAAAAATAATGAATTATATTTATGGCACAATAATTCTTATAATATTTTTGACGATTCTATCATATCTTGTTGTCCTGCTGTCATTTCACATCTAATTTATCAATGCCAAGGCTTGAGGCTATTATTATTGGATCCCATACCGGCCCATATTCAGGCTCATATCCGAGGTCTGCATAGAACATGTCAGAGACCGAAATTCCTGATGTTATTGCTGCTGCCAGAGTGTTGAGCCTCCATGCCCCGTTATCTTTATCTATTATCTGCGCCCCAATAATTTTTTCCGTATTTTTATTTATTATTATCTTTATATAAACATCGCTGCCATTTAAATAGGCTGATCTGCTCTTTCCATGTACCAATATTTTTTCAGCATTTATATTATATTTGGCTGCAGTTCTTTCATTAATGCCGGTATATCCAACCTGCCATCCAAAGACATTTATTATGGTTGTGCCCAGAGCACCGGGGAATTTACGTGTATCCCTATTTATATTTACTCCTATTGTTCTGCCCATTTTATTTGCAATCTGTGCCAGTGGGAAATGCTGCCTCTCACCGGTTATTATGTTTTTTACGGCAGCAGTGTCACCGCCAGCAAATATATCATAATCAGATGTGTGAAGATAATCATCAGTGCTTATTAGGCCATTAACGGTTTTTAATCCAGCCTCCTCTGCCAAGGAAACATCCGGAATTATGCCTGTTGAGGATATCACAATATCTGCATCATGCGTTCCATATTCTGTTTTTACAGTAAATTTATTGTTATTTTTTGTGACCTCAACAGGAACTGAATTAAATTCTATATTTTTATTATTGGCCAAAACAATTTCTTTTAATATATTTCCAATATCTTCATCCAGGTAGGGAAGTATAAACTCATGCTTTGATATAAGCCTTACATTATACCTTTCACTAAGCAGCGAAAACAGCTCTGTGCCAAGAACGCCTGCGCCTATTAATGTAACATCATGTGAGTTTTCAAGCTTCTTTTTAATATTAATTGCCTCATTCATGGATCTTAAAAAGTAGGTATCCTTAAGCACATCAGGAATTTTTGGTGATGCCCCGGTGGCAATAACAAGCTTATCATAGCTGTATGCAACTGTTCCGGAAAATACTCTTTTATTTACAGCATCTATCCTGTCTATTTTTGTATTTATAAAAACCCGTATTTTCCTTTTATCTGTAAATTCCGTTATTGGATAATGTAAAAGTCTTGTAAAATCATCAAAATAGCCCGCAAGATAGTAAGGCATTCCGCATTCGGCATATGAAACAAAATTGGATTTTTCAAAAACTGTTACATTATAGTCCGGATTTTCCCGTTTAATTTTGGATGCTGCAGACATTCCTGCAGCCCCACCACCAATGACAATGACCTCCATTTTTATTTGATTTTAATTTTGTATAAAAATGTTATTAGAAATCGTCGCCATCGTCATCATCGTCATCTTCATCGTCGTCATCATCATCATAAAATTCAACGAATTTGACCATCTTAACACCCCCTTTTCATAAAGTAACATCTATTATTTATAGTTTTTTAAATAATTTATTGCTATATATTTTTCTAAAAAACATAAAAAATATTAATTTAGTTCTGCATCAATATTGTCTCTTGGAGAAAACATCATGGCAATGAAGCCTGCAAGTGAGCTTGCTATTACCAGTATTACTATTCCAAGGACGCTGTTTTTCATTACAGTTGATAGATAGGTTCCAAGGAATGGTCCAAAGGATGATAACGCAACGCCAAGGTTTATTGAGAATGCAATAAAGGAATATCTCACTGAAGAATCACTGTTTTCTGATAAAAACGCAGGTATAACCGCATATTGAAATGATATTATTAATCCAAGAATTATACCGCTGAATAGAACAAATGGAAGGTATCCACTGTGCAGCAATAATATTACAGGATACGCAAGTATAATCATTACAATAAATATGGATGATATCCATGCCCTTCTTGATCTGACCCTGTCGCTCATGTAACCGGCAATTGGACTGCTGAATAGCCAGACCAGATTTGTAACAAGAACGGCCAGGTCTATTGATGCCGCACTGAGTTTTGTATAAAGCCCAAGATATGTTGGCATGTATGCTATTTCTCCATAGTATATAATTCCGTTTCCAAGTAATAAAAGTGTGCCAACAATAACAAATTTATAGTATTTTTTAAATACATCCACTATTGGAAATTTCACGGTTTTTTCAGCATTAAACACAATTCTTTCCCTTATTTTATATCTTGTTAGAATTGCAATTGCAAGTGGGATGGCACCAAACCAGAACATTATCCTCCAGCCTATTGTGCTGAATGCTGCCCCGGGTGCTATATAAAGTGCTATTTCATTGGCAATTACAGCAAATATAAGCCCAAGTGCTGCTCCCCCCTGCTGTATCCCTGAAAAAAATCCCCTTAAACCCTGCGGGGAATTCTCATTAACTATGGTCTGGCCACCACCCCACTCACCAGCAAGGAAAAATCCCTGTGACATTCTTAAGGCTATCAACAAAACGGTGGCAAGGACACCAACCTGAGCGTATGTTGGTAAAAATCCCATGGAAACGGTTGCTATTCCCATGCCAAGCAGGGAAACAAGCCATATACTCTTGCGCCCAATTTTATCTCCAAAGTGCCCCAGAAATACCGCCCCTATGGGCCTTGCAAAGTATCCAAGAACAAGAGTTCCTAAAAATAATAAAACAGATGCTATGTAGCTGCTGCTTGGAAAGAACAGTGGTGCTATAGTTGTAGTTACATAAAGATAGACAACAAGGTCAAATAATTCAAATCCCCAGCCCAGATTCGCTGAAACTGATATTTTTAATGCATTGGTAAAATCCTCATTTTTATAGCTTTTAAAAGTAACATTCTTTTCTATCATTAAAAAATTTTAGTAAACAATAATATATAAATATTTTTACTATTTCCCGTAATTAATTTCGTTAATTGACGATTTATATTCAATTAGCTCCCTTTTAACAATCGCCCTGGCAATTTTTCCGGTATATGTTTCTGGCAAAAAATCAGAAAATTTTATTAACCTCGGATAGGCATAAAGTGCAAGTCTATCCCTTACATATTCCTTTATAATCTTGTCAGGATTTTGAACAGTTTTGTCCTTTAATACTATTATTGCACCTATAATTTTACCCCTTATATCATCATCTATACCTGCAACTGCAGATTTTTTAACAAATGGAATCTCATCTATTACATTTTCAACCTCTATTGGATTAATTCTGTATCCGGATATCTTTATGATTTCATCGCTCCTATTAACATATTTAATAAATCCATGGTCTGAATATCCAAGGTCCCCTGTCATAATTACATTTTTTATAATTTTTGCATCGGCATTATTATAGCCAATCATTACCACAGGATCTGGAAGCTCTACCCCAATTTCTCCAGTTTCACCCTCATTGCACAGTGTACCGTCAGAATGATAAATATTAACCCTGTGACCGGGCACAGGCCTTCCAGTTTTATCCAGATTATTCCATTTGTACATGTTTATTAGCACCATGTTTGCCTCAGTTTGACCATATGTCTGATTTACCCTAATGCCAAGCCTATCGTGCATGTAATTTATTAATTCAGGTGATATGTATTCACCGCCTGTGAGAATGGACTTAACATTATGATTATATATTTTTCCTGAGGATTTAATCATTCTAATTGCGCTTGGTACCAGAAAAAGGTAATTTATATGAAATAGATTTAAAAAATCGAAAAATTCATCCGGATCAAATTTTTTCCTCTCCCTTATAACAACTGTATTTCCTGTGTATAGTGCAGGCAGCAGGCTGTCAGCAAGACCACCAGCCCATGCCCATTCAGCAGGTGTTGAAAATAAAGAACCCGCATCTGGGAAATCATATCCCATAATCCATGCCGGCATATTCCCTATAACCCACTGATGTGAAAGCATTGCTCCCTTGGGATTTCCGGTGGTACCTGAGGTATAAATTAGCTGTGCCGGATCTGATTTTTTTGTGTTTTCATATGGTTCATTACTGTTTTTGCCGTTAATGCCAAAATCCAGCCCATCTCCAATTTTGATTATATCTATGCTTTTGAACTTTTCCCTGAATTGTATATTACTTATGATTGCCCTTGACCCAGAACTGCAAATTCTGTATTTTATTGCCTCGTCTCCAAAAACTGGTGATAATGCCAGTGCTGTGCCGCCCATTTTATAAATTCCCAAAAGAGAGATGACAAAATCAAATGACTGGTCAAGCAAAATTGAGACCACATCACCCTTTGAAATACCTATTTCCCTTAAAAGTTTTGCAACGTAGCCACTTCTTTCCTTTATTTCCCTATATGTCATTTTCTTATTTTTGTCTATTAATGCAACACCGCTGTTTTTTTCTATTTCTTCAGATATATTTAAATGATCTGGAATGTCAAATTTAAAATCTTTATATATCGATTCATAGTCCATGTCTTTGGCATTTTCTTTAAATAGCATATAAATCAAAATATTTCAAATTATTTAAAATTAATTACGGCATTAAACGAAATATATTATTTTATGTGCAAATACCAACTAAGGATATATATAAAAAAGCAATAATGATTTATGACATTTGTTTATCCTGATTATAAAAAAAACAGCATATATAATCTTGCAGTAAAGTTATCGGATTCTTTAGGTGTAAATACACAAAGGGAACCAATTGATATTAACCTTGAAAAGGATAAAACAATTTTGGTTCTAATTGATGGATTCGGCATAAATTATGTTAAAAGATTGAATATTAATATGAATTACAGAAAAATTACAACAGTGTTCCCATCAACAACAGCAAGCGTTATTACAACATTGTTTACAGCAATGATGCCGGGAGAACATGGTGTAATAGGATACACAAATTATACAAATGACATTGGTGTGATAAACCCCATGAGGTTTACATTTAACGGACTTGATACATCTGAAGCATTGCAGCCAATTAGAAATTTTACAGATGAATATGATATAAAACCATACCTAAAAAATACTGATAAAAAATATGCTGTTATAATGCCGGGAAGGCTTGATAAAACAACATTTACCTCCGTAATGATGGACGGGGATTATTATCAGTATAAGTTCTTCTGGGATTCAATTTACCAGCTGGATAATGCAGCATCCAGGGGTTATGATTTTATATACTATTACATACCATTTATTGATTCACTTGCACATGCCTATGGTACCTATCAGGATTTTGTGCTAAATGCAGCAGATGAAATTATAAACAATGTAAAGAATAGTGTTGAAAAATACAAGGATAATTATAATATAATCATAACAGCGGATCATGGGCATGTACCTGTTTCAGAAAATGTTATTATAAATGACAATAAAGACCTCCTTGAAAGGCTGGATATAATGCCATACGGTGATTCAAGGGCCATGTTTTTAAAAACAAGGCAGGATATTTCAGACCTTATAAAATATGAAAATGTTTCTATTTTTAAATACAATGATATAATTAATAAAAATCTTTTGGGAAATGTAAGTCAAAGGTTTCTGAATAGAGTAGGGGACTATTTACTCCTACCAGAGGATGGGAGGGCTTTAATATATAAGGTTCAGAATAACAGGGATAAACCACTGCTTAAAAGCCATCATGGGGGGCTA
This sequence comes from Acidiplasma aeolicum, assembly GCF_001402945.1. Taxonomy (GTDB): domain Archaea; phylum Thermoplasmatota; class Thermoplasmata; order Thermoplasmatales; family Thermoplasmataceae; genus Acidiplasma; species Acidiplasma aeolicum. Next base: position 4,843 of record NZ_LKBG01000134.1, on the reverse strand, counting down.
ACTGAGGATGAACAGTTAGTCCCGCTTATTTATATATAATTTTGCTTGCATTTTTCTGGACCCTGCCCTTATTAGATGACGAATATGAAAAGATTTCGTCATTGCTGTATTTCCAGTATAATGCTACTGATGATACTATCACAGGAATGATCAAAAGGAAAAATGATACAGAATACCCTATTATGCCAACAATATAACCAAAGACGAGTGGAATTATCATAAATAGTATATTATTGTATGCCATGAAATATGAATTTACAGCACTGCGTTCCTCCAGGCTTGAACCTCTAGATATTATTATTGTTGATAATGGGAATACTGATCCATGAGGAATTCCAAGGAGCATCATTACCAGTATAAATGATAAAAAGTTTGGCAAAAATGGGAAGGCTGCAAGTGCTGCCGCCGTTATTATTATTGATATGAGCAATGGTGATTTAATGGAGTTAAATGGACGTACTGTCATAAATGATCTGGTTATGAATGATACTGCAAAGAAATAAATATACGGTGAATAAGCCAGTGCACCTGATATGTGGAATCTGCTTATGGCAAATAGGGTCAGGAAAATGCTGAGTGCAGCAAATGGAACATTATACGTGGTTATGGTTAAAATTGAAATCTTAAGAGACCTATTTTTAAATGCTCTTTTCCTGTTCTCATGTTTGGTCTCGGGGAATTTTATCCATATTGAGGCAATTAGGCCGGCCACTGCTATGGGCACAAAATATAAGAATACCAGTCTGTAATTGTTTGAGGTTATTGACAGTATATAGTCCTCAAATACTGGCCCTATGATTAAACTTAAGCTCAATCCAACTGAATATAGGGATATAAGCCTCTCCCTGGTTTTCTGATCATTTATCAATGATGCTGAGGTAATTAGATTGGGCATCAGCATTCCATATGAAAAACCTGCCAGTGCAGATACAGGCCATATAATTATATAATTTGCAAGGAAATATAATACTAGTAAAACTGTAATTACAATATTTGATATTATAAATAAAAATCTTCTAGGCGATGCAGATAATCTTGGATTTATGTAAAACGTTGCTGAAAATGTAAAGAGGTAAAGCAATGCAGATATAATACCAACAAAGAATTTGGAAAAGCCAAGGTCAATTTTGGATAGCAATGGCAGTGTGGTAATCACCATATTATTTGTTGACCTCATTGCTATTGTCATTACCATTATTATAACTGCCGTAAATAATATACCATTTCTACTATTTTTATTAATCATAATTAATCACGAGATAGTAGTAATTGCATGGCAATACTTAAACTTTATTACTATACTATTGATTTATAAACTATCTATTAGAAAATTACATAAATAATACTATGGCCATTAGTTTCATTGATATTTTTATGATTGCAATATTTCACAGCATACAGAAACCGTGGTTTTGCGCAATTAACATGAATTAAAATTTCATAAATGCTGTTAATAATTCTGATAAGTATTGCATCATATAATATAATTAAAAAGAAACCATGAGGCATTTAACAGGATTAGGGATTTTGTACAGTATTTAAGATTTAGGCATCAAATGGATGATAACTTGCAAAGGCGTATGCTAAAATGGTTAACGGAAGGCATAATCTAAAGTTCAGTTAATTATGGTCACAAAAAGATATGTATTTAATATTAAATAATCACACAATTAAATAAACATTAAATAAAAAAGTGCGAGAGCCGGGATTTGAACCCGGGGCATGACCTTGGCAAGGTCGCGTGTTACCAGGCTACACCACACTCGCTTAACATCTAAAATACATTAGACTATAAAAATTTTGCAGTTAATGCCTTTCTAAAAAAATTATTTTTTAAATATCAGGCCACGGCAAGAATAAAATGGGCTATTATTATAGATACAGGTATTGTAATATTATCGTCTGCTATTTTATTGGATATGCTTTCTGCAAATGTGGCAAAAACTGAATAAAATATTGCAGGTACATAAAAAATGAAAAAAACACCGAAGATAAATGATGGAATGCACATTGCAAGAAATCCACCAACTGACTTTTTATTATTATACACAAGCCTTGGGGTTCTCAGCCTCATACCTATTATTGTTGCAAGGGAATCCCCAACCATTATAAGGAATGCCGCCACATAAAGCACCTTGATGGAACCTATAAAACCCATAACAAGCAAAAAACCTGATGCAAGATACATTGAACCAAGGCCAAGCTTTGTGTTTTCCCTTTCCATTCTGTATACAAGATTAGTAATTCTGTAATCCTTATGCAGATACAGTATATTGCCAAAAAGGTATATTAAGAGCACAGAATAAAGGATTATAACCTTTCCAAAATGCCCGAAAAATACAAAAACAAGAATGGTAATTATACCTGTTCCTATCTGGAAATAGTCTCTGTATGATTCTCTTTTAATATCCTTGCCCTTATGCTCCTCATTTTCCAATCCGTACTTTTTCATGTTCTTATCAAGAAACATCGACATAAGCATTGGCACTGATATTGATATCAAAAGCAATTTTAATGTGGCCATATGGTCCAATGAGGATATTAAAATTAAAATAAAATCTATGGCAAATGGTATATAAAAAAATATTGTGTACAAATATGTTGCAGCTATTAATGAATAAATATATATTGGAAGAAGTACAAAAGATCTTGAAAATAGGAATATAAGAATAATAAAAGGCATGGAAACAAGTAGTTTAATTTTGAATGTTTCTATCTGCTTTAATGATATATATATAATTGTGGCAATAAATAATGCCATGGAAATAAAATCTATAATACTCATAAATGGGAAAACAATAAAATGATTTAATATTTTTGCTTGCCATTCATGGTTTATTAATATAATATATAATCTCTGGAGGGTAGTTATCAAACTTAAACCCTGCATCCCCGTACATTTTATATGCAGTGTTTTTTTCATTTACCCAGAGGTACACATACTTATATGATAGTGCCTTTAACCTGTTTAATGCTGAGTATAAAAGGTATTTGCCGTTTCCCTCATTCCTATGCTCCTTCTTTACAAAAATTGAAAGTATGAAGGCACGGTCAAAGCTTATCTGTGAGGAAAGCACCGATCCAATTACCCTTCCCTTGTTTTTTATTATTAGGGATGCATCATATAATATCTTTCCATATTCTCCATTAAATAAGGAATTTACAGATTCTATTCTATCCTGCCTGATGCTGCTGAACAGAAAGGCATCAGATGAATACCTGAATGCATCATATTCAGCATCTGCATAAATTTCAGATGATATATCCCTTGGGTTTCCTGTTTCGTATTTTGTACTAATTTCATTATATTTATAATCATCCAGATTTAAGACCATTCTTTTTCTCACTGCCTTCTTAAAGCCGATTGACTCAAGGTATTTTTCTGAAATTTCATTTTCATTAAATATTGGATTTAGCATAATCTTTTTTCTCGAATTTTTACCGGCCTCAAGAATCCAGTCAAAAAATACCTTTAATCTCTCATTGTTTATGTATTTCTGGTTCAGGAATCCAATATCAGCATAAATCCTATCATGCTTTTCTACAGAATCCATAATATACCCATAGGCAATTAAATCGTTTTTATTGACCATTATTTTTGATTTTATCTTATTTTCCATCAGGTCTGAAATTATGCCCTGATAATTTGATTTAACATCTATATCAGGATATTTTTTTTGCAGGTACTCTATCTCCTTTTTAAGTATTAAATCCCATCTGATCTTATAGCTTTCAGGACTCATTTAATACTTCATTTATTTTATCTATATTTTCTTTGTCCTTTATTATAAGAAAACTTGCCTTTCTAATTCTGTTCATTAGGCCAAAGCCAATCCCTTTTTCAGGAAATGCCTGAATAACACCATATTTTTTATCACTCTGGTCAAGTATTCTGAAGTCATAAAACAGGTTATGTGCAGCCTCCACAGCATTTTTTCCGAGAACAATTTTATCAAATTTTGCATATTTTGCATTGTCCGCTGAACATAAAACCAGGAATTCCCTGGATCTGTCTGATGATATAAACTCCCTGAATTCTTCTTCATTTTCAATAAGGAATAATTTCTTTGAGGGGGCATAGTGCCGGTATTTCATGCCTGGTGTAAGCGCAATGCTGGATTCCTTATAACCCTCGGCAACAGGGCTTATATATATCTGGCCAAATACCGCCTCAATATCCTCAACGGAATACGCACCAGGGCGTAGAAGACTGTATGGTTTTTTTGTAACATCAAGTATGGTGGATTCCACACCAAATTTTACCCTGCCCGCGTCTATGATTGCATCCACCCTGCCATCAAGTTCCTTTATTGCATCTTTTGAATCAACTATTGATGGCCTGGTTGCTATATTTGCACTGGGTGCGGCAACAGGCACACCTGCAGCCTCTATTAAATCGAGCGCGATTTTATTGTCCGGAAACCTTACACATACTGTATCCATTCCAGATGTGACTATATCCGGTATTACATCCTTTTTCTTTAACAGCAATGTTAATGGAGATGGCCAGATTTTTTTCATTTTTTCTTCAATATCTTTATCAATATAGCATACATTATTTACCATTTCAAAATTTGAAACCGTTACAATTAATGGATTATCTGCAGGCCTTTTTTTGGCCTCAAAAATCTTTTTGCATGCATCTTCTGAATATGCGTTTGCACCCAGACCGTAAACGGTCTCCGTCGGAAAAACAACAGTGCCTCCATTTTTTATTATTTCTGCAGCCCTTTTTATTGATTCATAATATTTATTATCTGAAATATTTAAAATTTCTGTCATTTTATGCTATATTACATTATTTTATTAATACATTATTGACTTAAGAGTATTATATTAATAA
>NZ_LKBG01000133.1 GCF_001402945.1 Acidiplasma aeolicum | reverse complement strand
AATAAGGGCTGTAAAGCCTGAGAATATTGTACAGGAAATGATGTTAAAGGTTTATTTTTACAATGAATTTAATAAATTAAAGGAGGGATATCAATTATGCAACTCCTATGAAAAACCTATACTTAACAATCTTTTATGCCTCCGCGGTATATTAAATTTGCTGAATCGCCCTGCACATTGCCATTGTTAGCAATTCTTCTCATATTATTTATTTTCTTCATTGACAGTTCTTCAAGCCTCCTGAAGTATAATTCATTAGGATTGATTGTTTCCTTTCTTTCCTGATCAACAAACTTTACATTGTTCTTAAGCATTGAATATATTGTTTCTGCTAATATCCTTGCTATGGCTATTATTGACCTCTTCTTCCCTAATCGTCTTACTATGCTGAGGTACTTGGATTTGAACTTCTTTGTAAACTTTATAAGTGAATGCACTGTTTCAACTAAAAAGAATCTCAATATGGAAGGGCCATGCTTCGTTATATGCCCCTTTACCGTCTTAGTTCCTGATGAGTATTCACTGGGTATCAGTCCAGTGTATGAGGCAAACTTAAGCTTATTATCGAATCTATTTATTGTTCCTATTTCTGATAATATTCCTGCTGCTGTGTAGAAGTTTATTCCAGGAATTGTCATTAATAATTTTATATTATTATTGTTATCTGATATTGATGATATCTCTGTTTCTATTTCCCTTTCCCTATCCTTAATGTATGATATATCGCTTAACAGTGATCTTAAAACTATCCTGTCAGAGTAATTAAGATTGCTGTAATTACTCTCTATCTCCCTTAATCCCTTCCTTCCGAACGGGTCTGTGGCTTTTATTATTATTCCATATGATGTTAACAATGCATGTATTTTATTCTTCTTTAAAGTTAACTCCTCTCCAAGTGAATGCCTGTATCTAACCAATGATCTGATATTCTCTATTTCCCCTGATGGAATGTATATCTCCTTCATTCCTCCCTTTCTGTATACATCTGCAAGCTGGAATGAATCCTCCCTATCTGTCTTCTTGTAATTATTTGATATTTCAGGAACCTTTGCAGGATTAATCAGATGTATCGTATAGTTTAATTTTAATAATTCCTTACAAAGATATTTACCGGATGTTGATGATTCTATTACTATATCATGATCCTTGTAAACTGATAAAAACTTATTAACCTGCTCCATATTATTTTCCATATTTCTCTGGATAATAATATTACCATCATTTTCCATTACCGTAGCATATACGGAACGTTTATGTACATCCAAACCTATTACTATATCGATCACCTCCTAGTGGTTCTGTGAGATTCAGAATCGAAGACTCGACAAACTCCTATTCACCTTATTAAATATTAATAAGGTA
>NZ_LKBG01000132.1 GCF_001402945.1 Acidiplasma aeolicum | reverse complement strand
TATTTAGTTTCTGCATCAAATTCTGTGCTGTTTGCATCCTTAAGGCCGAGAACATTCCTTGATATCTCAATTACCGAAACCTGGAATCCAAGACATATACCAAGGTATGGTATTCTGTTTTCCCTGGCATACCTTTCTGCTATTATTTTACCCTCAACACCACGGTATCCAAATCCACCGGGTATAAGTATTCCATCAAGGTCCCTTAAATCATCAATGTTTTTAAGTAATTTATCTGAGTCTATCCATTTAATATTTACCGCAATTCCGGTATTGCCTGTTACGTGTGAAAATGCCTCCTTATGGCTTATATATGCATCCTGCATATCTATGTACTTGCCTATTATTCCAACTGTTACCTCATCTTTAGGATTTTTTATGTTATTGACAAAATTCATTAATGTGTAATTGAATTCATGGTCATCGGCATTGTAAATTTCCCTTATAAGATCCAGTATATGCTGTTTTTCCATAAGTTCCGGAACAAAATAGACATTTTTAACATTGTATATGCTTATAATTCCTGATTCCTTAACGTCCGTGAATAATGATATTTTTTTCCTTGCCTCGCTATTTAATGGGTGCTCTGAACGGCAGAATAAAATATCTGGCTGGATTCCTATGGCACGAAGCTCCTTAACGCTGTGCTGCGTTGGCTTTGTTTTCTGTTCCCCCCCAGTTTCGGGAATCAGTGTAACGTGACCAAATATCATATCATCATTTTTTTCTGACTTCATCTGCCTTAAGGCCTCCAGGAATGGCATGGATTCAATGTCTCCGACGGTACCACCAACCTCTATTAACGCAATGTCATAACCCTTGGCCGCCTTTCTTATTTTGTTTTTAATTTCGTTTGTTATATGGGGTATGATCTGAACAGTGCTTCCAAGGTAATCGCCCATGCGTTCCTTTTCAATAACCTCCTTATACACCTTCCCGGTTGTAATATTGTTATCAGATGTTAAATTTGTATCTAAAAACCGTTCATAGTTTCCGAGGTCAAGATCAACCTCGCCACCATCATCAAGAACAAAAACCTCTCCATGCTGGTATGGGTTCATGGTACCAGCATCATAATTTAAGTATGGATCTATTTTAATATTAGTTACCCTGTAACCACTATTTTTTAATAGGTATGCAAGACTGGAAGTTATTGTTCCCTTTCCTAATCCAGAAATTACACCACCAGTAATTACAATATAATGCATTATCTAGTAGTGAAAAACGTTTAATAAATTTTTTGCTATACCGTACCATTATATCATTATTAAACTTTTACAACGAATTACATTATAAAATAAGTTATATCGTTTATTTTAATATAATAATTTTTCAAAAAAATTTGTATTTATGCTAACATTTTT
>NZ_LKBG01000131.1 GCF_001402945.1 Acidiplasma aeolicum | reverse complement strand
TCTTTCAATCCTATTAAGGTTCTATTTTAACCTTCCTGTAGTCTTCATTTTCAATAAGAAAATCACACTTTCAATCCTATTAAGGTTCTATTTTAACGATAAACAGACAAACACAAGTTATAAAGGCTATACTCCACTTTCAATCCTATTAAGGTTCTATTTTAACATTATGAGGCCAGAAGCCTTAAAGACAGGAGAGCAAGCTTTCAATCCTATTAAGGTTCTATTTTAACTTTGTCTTCCTTCCTTATTGTTGCCATCTCTATCATCTTTCAATCCTATTAAGGTTCTATTTTAACAAGATATTTGCCACGCCTATTGAAATAGAGAAATATCTTTCAATCCTATTAAGGTTCTATTTTAACTCAATTCGAAGCAGGTCTCCAGTGGAGTAGGCCCAATCTTTCAATCCTATTAAGGTTCTATTTTAACGATCATCGGTGGGCATACCTTCTCCAATGATTCTGTCTTTCAATCCTATTAAGGTTCTATTTTAACTGCCGGATTGATTTTATTAGCCCCTATGACATATTGCTTTCAATCCTATTAAGGTTCTATTTTAACCCTGGCACACAACAAAGATTCCCTCAGTGCACTGGCATCTTTCAATCCTATTAAGGTTCTATTTTAACCAGGATATTTCTTTAATTCGGGCAGGATATTTCTTTAACTTTCAATCCTATTAAGGTTCTATTTTAACTTTTCTTCTTTGATAACATTGCCTTATGGAGCAAATGCCTTTCAATCCTATTAAGGTTCTATTTTAACTGAAGTATATGCAAATGGAAATCCTGTATACTCCTGGACTTTCAATCCTATTAAGGTTCTATTTTAACATTATAGACAGTTTGTTATTGACAGCTGGAAGGATCTTTCAATCCTATTAAGGTTCTATTTTAACTTTATTTTATATTTCACCCTGTTTCTCAAATCCTTTACTTTCAATCCTATTAAGGTTCTATTTTAACTTTGAATATGTCCCTGTATACGTTCCTTCCATAGCCGACTTTCAATCCTATTAAGGTTCTATTTTAACTACAAATCTGTTCTTAGGGTTTGTACATCTTTTTCTCTTTCAATCCTATTAAGGTTCTATTTTAACGAGATAAGAGCTTATCTCCGCCAGAGATTGCCTAACTTTCAATCCTATTAAGGTTCTATTTTAACCGGAGGTTCCCACCACGCTATGGACTTCCCTAACCGCTTTCAATCCTATTAAGGTTCTATTTTAACAAATACAGAAATGGTGGGGCTGGGGCTATATTTTCATCCTTTCAATCCTATTAAGGTTCTATTTTAACTCTTTTGCCTACATAGCCTTTCCCTGGAATGAAGATCTTTCAATCCTATTAAGGTTCTATTTTAAC
>NZ_LKBG01000130.1 GCF_001402945.1 Acidiplasma aeolicum | reverse complement strand
CAACATTCCAGGTGATTAACTGGCCCATAACAACAATCCCTTCTTTAAAGTATGAGGATCTTGGAAAATTAAAATCTCTCAGCGGATGGATTGGCTCTATAGGGGATGTGCATATAGAATATAGCGAGGTAGCGTACAAATGCCCTGGATGCGGGCAGACGCCTTCCTATGCAAAAAAGCCCAAGTCATGCATGGTCTGCGGATATAAGGGAGATCTGATTTTTGTGCCTGAAGAATCAAAAGGCCAGCTGGTGCAGGAAATAGTCCTACTGGAAAATTACGATGAAATGAAGCCGGAGAATAACCCTTCCACCATACCGTGCTATGTATCAGGGAATGATATCAACAAATTTACGATCGGAGATAGAATAAAGCTAATGGGAATAGTTTCCATTGTAAAGAAAAAATTTGACAGTTTCCTCAGTATACAGGTCCTGAACATATCCAAAAAGAATGAAGATCTCCATATCACATCCCAGGAAATGGAAAAAATTAAGGAGATAGCTAAGGATCCATTCAATTTTATACATAAGAACCTGGGAAAGTCAGTAATTGGGGAAGACTATGATATTATCAAGGAAAGCATAGCCCTATCAATTGCTGGGGGTTCTGAATCAAAGAAAAGGGCAAACATCCATATCCTGCTTATTGGCAATCCAGGTATAGGTAAATCTGAATTACTGTATGCTGCCAAGGATGACGCACCCAAAGGATTTTTTGTGGCAAGGCCCTCAGGGCCCGGCTTGACCGCCGCACTGTCTGATTACCAGGGGGCCAAAATATTGGTTCCTGGTATGCTGGTATTAGCAAACAATGGAGTCTTGATGATAGATGAAATTGACAAAATCAACAAGGGCGGCTTTGATGCCATACATTCTGCCATGGAACAGGGGCAGTTTACCGAGAGCATGGGCGGGCAGAGGGGCACATTCTACACAAATACAAGCATAATCGCTGCTGCCAATCCCTCTGGGTCCACATTCAGCCCCGATAGGTCTATCATGGAGCAGATCAATATGACAGAATCTCTGCTTCAGAGGTTCGACCTTATCTGGGCAATGTATGGAACTGGCCATGTGGACGCTTTGAAAATTTTGAGGAGTTCTGAAGAGAAGGATGATGAGATAGTAAAGAAATATTTTGCATACTGCTCGAAGCTGAACCCCACCATTTCAAAAGTGGAAGAGGAAATAGCTGACTTCTTCCAGGATGTAAGGTCAAAATCCGGGGATATGAGCATCGCCCCCAGGCATTTAATGGCAATGAAGAGGCTTACCCAAGCCTCGGCTAAATTGCATCTCAGGGAAGAAGCAACCCTGGAGGATGTAATGGAAATGGAAAAGGTCATGACTGAATACCTCAGGCCCTTTG
>NZ_LKBG01000129.1 GCF_001402945.1 Acidiplasma aeolicum | reverse complement strand
CTGTCGGTACCTGCATTGATAGCCTTTACAGTGGGTGTGGGATCAATGCCTGTTGTGCCGCTGCTACTGATGGAGCGTGTAAATCCTGTTGTAAGGGGTATTATCTCCGGGATATCATACAACTTTGGTGCGTTATTTGGCGGTGTTATATCAATAATACTTGGATTTATTGGTGACATTGTTGGTTTCCATGGACTTTTATTAATAATAGATATAACAACACTGCTATGCCTTGTATCAGTAATCATAACCGGTGCATCAATAAAAAAATTAAAGGACTCATATGCTTACAGGCTGTACAGGAACATCGAGGACTAAAACAAAAATTAATAAATAAAAATCAATTAACTCTTACATGGACTTTATAGACGAATTAAAGAATTTAAAGGAGCAAATTAAATTTAATCAAAAATTTAACATAACTTCTGAATATGACAATATTGTAATCTCCGGTATGGGTGGGTCTGGCATTGTTGGCGATATATTTCAGGAAAAATTCTCAAAAAAACCTGTTATAACTGTTGGAGATTACGGCATACCAGAATTTGTCAATGAAAGAACTGTATTTATTGGCATAAGTTACTCTGGAAATACCGAGGAAACACTTAATAATGTGGATGAGGCAATGAAAAAAAATGCCCATGTTTATGCCATTACATCTGGTGGAAAGCTTGCCGACAGGGTAAAAAATTCAATAATAATACCATCAGGATTACAGCCAAGATCTGCTCTAGGTTACATGTTAATGCCACTCTTCAATACATTTGATCCAGTGGATGATGACATAATTAAAAAAACATATGATATTTTGGACAGCATGGATAAAAATCATGATGAAATGCGCAGGGAGGCATTAAAAATATATGAAAACAGCTATATACCAATAATATTTGGGTCAAGACCATTTAAATCAGTGGCATACAGATGGAAAACACAGTTTAATGAGAACTCAAAGACATTTGCATTTTATAATTATTTTCCTGAACTCAATCATAATGACACAATGCCATTAAAAAAGGCTTACAGAAGAGATGAATACAGGTATTACGTCTTTAATTCCGACAATCTTAGAATACAGAGAAGGATAGAAATCACACAGGAAATAACCGGGGAATCATTTAATATTATAACAGCACCAACCAATGAATATTTTGAGAAACTATTCTATCTAATACATTATGCAGACTATTTAACATATGAACTGGCTCTTGTGAGGGAGGTTGACCCCACAGATGTATCAACAATAGAGGAATTAAAAAGCAAATTATCCTAATTCCTTTATTTCCCTTGATGTTTCTATTATTACAGAACCACCCGGTGGAAGTATTGGCTCGATCTCATCCCTGGGCACATCAAGTATTTTCGATATTTTTTCAACAGCATTATTT
>NZ_LKBG01000128.1 GCF_001402945.1 Acidiplasma aeolicum | reverse complement strand
CAAAATCCAATAATAATGAATTACCATCCCCTATTGTTTTAAGAAAATCATTAAAAAATTATTATGACAACAATATAATTTATGCAAAGCACCATATCAATCCTGCATGCAGGAATGCAATAGCAATATTAAGGTCATACAAAAAGAATAATAATGGGAAATTAAAAATTATTAAGGCTAAAAGACTGGCTATGAGGATAGATTCTGAATTAATAAGAATAGATAATAATAAACTAAGGATAACAATAAGGCCAAATGAGTATGAATATATTGATATTGTTGATAAAAATAGGAAATACAATGAATATTCCAAATATAAAATATCAGAGGTATTATTAACAGATAATAAGGTATGCATTACATTTATAATAGGAAGTTTAAACAAACCCTTAATAAATAATAATATAATAGGGTTTGATTTAAATTTTAAAACAATTGATTATACAATTATAAAGGACAATGAAATAGTTGAAACAAATACAATAGATACATCTGATATAGCAAAGACTCAAAGAGACTATGCAAGGAAGAGAACAAAGATACAGAGGCATATTAAGAATCCTGAAAAAAGGAATAGGAAATTAAAGGAATCAAGGCACAGGCAGAGAAATATAATAAGGGATAAATTACAGAAATTAACAACCAAAATTGTCAATGATAACAGTGATAAGACCTTTGTATTCGAGGATTTAACGAATATAAAAAAACAGGGAAGAAAAAATAAGAATAATAGGAATAATAAAAATAATAATGAGGACAGTAAGGCAAGCAATAAAAACAATAAATCAAAAAGGTTCAGAACAGATATAAATACATGGCCATACAGATTGTTTCAAAGATTTATAGATTATAAATCAAAAAATAAAACATTATATGTAAATCCAGAGGGGACTTCCTCTGAATGTCCTGTATGTGGTGAAAAATTAAAGCACCCAATCTGGAAAATATCAGAATGCAGTAACTGTGGTGTAAACTTTAACAGGAATAGGTTATCATCATTATCTATTTCTGTCAGGGGATTATACCTCTGCGGTACCCCGTTTACCGTGAGTGGCAGTTCCTCTTGGTATTCTATGAGGAATAATTACCTGTACCATCCAGATCATGTAATTATTGAGGATTCCAATGACTGCAAGAAGTATGTGCATAACAATGCATAATATTTCAGGAACGGATATTGGATTGATAGGTTTAATTGGCATAGGTGTTGGTGGTATTATAGGCTCGGGTATTTTTGCGCTTCCTGCAATTTTGGGTGCTGGCATTATTATTATGATTCTTGGCCTGATTTATGCAGAACTTGGGTCAACATATACAATGACCGGTGGTCCATACTCCCTTCCAAGAAAGGCCTTGGGCAATGATACAGGCTTTGTGCTTGGCTGGGGGTATTTTATATATGCATTCAC
>NZ_LKBG01000127.1 GCF_001402945.1 Acidiplasma aeolicum | reverse complement strand
TTCTAAAAGTACATTAATAAAAGCCATAAAGGAAAATGGGGGAATGCCTGAATTTAATTCTGAGGAGGATTATAAAAAATTTTATATTGATTCAATAGACCATCCCGATAAATACTGGAATTACATAGCATCAAAATTTCACTGGTATAAAAAATATGATAGGATTATTAAGGGAAGTTTCCCGGAGTTTGAGTTTTTCTCTGGTGGGTATTCCAATGTTGCATATAATTGTGTTGATAGAAATGCTGAAAAAAACCCTGAAAAAACTGCCATCATATGGTTAAGTGAGGATAATAAGGAAAGGAAGATAACATATGCAGAATTAAAAGACGAGGTGGCAAGATTTGCCATGGGTTTAAGGGAAAATGGGGTAAAAAAGGGTGATGTTGTTGCAATTTATATGTCAAACATACCGGAAGCTTTTATTGCGGTATATGCCTGTTACAGGATAGGCGCAATATATAATATTATATTCTCTGGATTCTCTGCAAATGCACTTCTTGAAAGAATGGAGGACACAAAACCAAAAATTGTTATAACCGAAGATCAATCAGTACGCAGGGGTAAATACATAAATCTCAAAAATACACTGGATTCTGTAAGATCTAAGGTTAAATCCATAAATAGGGTCATAGTTGTTAAAAGAACCGGAACGCCGGATATTAAAATGCTTGATAATGATATTTATTTTGACGATTTTTTAAAGCAGGCAAGTGGCCTTGCGGAACCGCTGCCAATAGAGGCAAATGAGCCAGGATTTGTTATATACACCTCAGGCACAACATCAAAACCAAAGGGTATAATCCATTCCGGTATTGGTTTTATGGTTGTTCCTACCATTATGTAAAATACTCCGTAAATTTAAAGGAAAATGATATTTACTGGTGTACAGCTGATGTTGGATGGTTAACATTTCCCATATATGAACTTGTAGGTGCACTTGCACACAATGGCACTGTGATAGCCTATGAGGGTGCGCTGGATTATCCGTCAATAGACCATTTTTATGGAATAATTGAGAAATATAAGGTAACAAAATTATTTACAGCACCCACATTATTAAGAATGCTTGCAAGATACGGCAGGGAAAAAATTAAAAATTATGACCTATCATCATTAAAATTAATTTCACTTGTGGGTGAGCCATTAGATGTAAAAACATGGCATTGGGTGTATAAAAATATTGGAAATGAAAACATAGAAATTAATAATACATATGGTCAGACCGAAACTGGTGGTGCGTGGACCTCATCAATAGTTGGAATAACAGGTGCCAGACCAGGTTCCTGTGGGCTACCGCTGCCGGGGCATTCTTATGTAATTCTTGATAACAGGGGAAATCCTGTAAAGGCCGGGACCAGGGGTACATTAGTTTTAAAACAGCCATTTCTATCTCTTGCACGTGATGTCTGGAATAACCATGAAAGGT
>NZ_LKBG01000126.1 GCF_001402945.1 Acidiplasma aeolicum | reverse complement strand
CTTGTGGCGTAAATAATTATATTATATATTCTATATTTATTTTATCAACTTCGTGGTTCATAATATCTATTTTGCCTGTTATTTAACGATTATTTCATTATTAACATTGAAATTTATATTTACATAAATGTGGAGCAACCATGAATATTAGAACCGTATATATTTGAACGCTAAACGGTTATAAAAATGAAAGGCCATCAGCATCTGACTTTGATTTAACCTAATAAAATACCATGTAATTAAATGATATTAAATGTTTAAACAATTAAATAATGCCACGATTATTTAACTTTAAATAAATATGTATTTTAGCATTTTTTCTGATATTCCAGTTTCTTTAATATAATTGCTTATATCATTTGATTCTATTATTTCATGGGCATTTTTCATAGCTGTATTTCTGCCATCATTATCTATATTTCTCCAGTAAGGAAAAACATCACTCTCTTCAAGGGAATTATGATCCTTTAGTGTTTTATAAAATAGGGGCAATCTTACACTGAATAGTGGATCGTCATTAACTTTCCATTTATACAAATTATTGAATAATGTTTCTATTAACTTGTGATCTGCTGTAAGCCTGTCAATAAGTTTTGATATTTCCTTATTATTTTCCTTTAATAATGGGAATACTATGCTTTCCTCTATATTCACATGAATATTCAAAAGAAATTTATTAAAATCAATAAGTTCTGCAGCAGTATTCTGGAGCAAATTATTATCTGCTATTATCCTTATGCTGGAATGATCAACCATCAGCAACTCTGCCAGATCCATTATAATGAATCATATAGACATTATATGAATTTTCTGTTTTATCAAAAATCACATTGCATTTCTATCTTAATGACTTTAGTCCAGATATTATTATAAGCTTAGAAATATATAATTAATTTCATTATAATATTTTAAATATGCATCAAACCATTTTCATCTCCTATTAATACATCCAGCATATTTTTATATATAAGCCTGCATATAACTGATTTATCACGAACGCTCTAAAGATAACATCTGTACACTTACTTATGGTTTTGAATCCCTGAAAAGACAACAAATTAGGATTGGAACATTCACACGCCAAATCCCGTTAGTATCCTTGAGATTATTATTTCTATTCCAGTATAAGCGTATTCCTTGATTATTATGAAGATAGAAAATAACAGCACTTATATTAAAACAGTGAATTTTTACGGATTTGTTAAATAAAAACAAACAATGAGGATAAAAATAGAAATGCCAATCATAGCCACCCACAGGCAGTCCCATATGGTAGCTTTTGCCCTCCCATGATTATAATTGTGGTTGAGGCAAATGTACATGCATTAAAATCAGATGCCAGATCAGTAAGATAAGCCATAATAAAAATGATAACCAGGCTGGTCATCTTGTTTATTGCCATTTCCAGTGTGATTTTAATTCACCTTGATGACATCTATCAATATAATTAATTTGTTACACAATACTAGAGCATTTATATTTAATTATAAATTTAG
>NZ_LKBG01000125.1 GCF_001402945.1 Acidiplasma aeolicum | reverse complement strand
AAATTTAAAAATTATTTAATATAAAAAATTTTAATATTATTGGATTCAGCTTGCCTCGTTGATTTCTTCAAGCCTTTTTCCTGTTGCGTTTGGCAGCGTCAGGAATAAAAATATGCACATTATTAAATTAGGTATCCATAAAACACTCCATGTTAGTATGCTTCCAAGGGCGACAACAATTGGTATAAATATTGCCGTGCCGATTGCACCACCAAGGTGCCCTAAACCGTCTGCAATGCCGTATCCTGTGGCCCTTGATGATGTTGGAAAGTTCTCGGCATCCATCATATAATAGGCCTGATACCAGCCTACGCCTATAAGCTCTGCTATAAAAGCCCCTGAAAAGAACAGGTATATGATGCCGTATACACCGCCTATGGCCATGAGTGTTGTACCTATTGTGTATCCCACAACACCAATGGTTGAGAGTTTTCTTATGTCAAATCTGTCTGCAAATGGCCTTATCATCAATGAACCTATAAACGCACCGAGGCCTGCTATGCCAAGTAATGTAATCATATAGGCCAGCTCATGCCCTGGAACATGTAATATATCCTTAACCCATGTGGGTGCGAGTGCTAAAAACATGTAATCAACAAAATACTGCCAGAACATGAACAAAAATAATACAGTCAGCCTTTTTCCATACTTTCTTGAAAACAGTGTTTTAAAGACCCCCTTATTTTCCTCCTTATATTCAAGCACATTTGGCTCTGGCAGAGATGAAACATGTGCCCTTTTCATTGATGTTTCCTCCATTTTTTTAATCAGCTCATCGGCCTCCTTGAATTTACCCTTATTTGCAAGGAATCTTATTGTTTCAGGCGATATTGCCCTGATGACTATGACAGCAATGGCTATGACACCGCCTATTACAAATAAATATCTCCAGCCAACCGTGGGATATGTTGTCACAATTATTGATGAAAAAAATGGTCCAAAGCCTATTCCCGCCCAGCCGCCTATAAATGCTAAGTTAACATAGCTCCTTCTCTTAACAGCAGGTGCCATTTCGGACATGTATGTCATCACAAGGACAAGATCGCCGCCTATGCCCATGCCTGTTATGAACCTGAAAAGATAAAGTGTTGGTATGTTAAAAGCGAGTGCATCACCGAAGCTTCCTATGGATGTTAGCAATGCAGTGAATAATAATGTTGGCTTTCTTCCAATTCTATCGGCTATTATTGTTAGTGTTGGACCGCCAACTGCATAGCCAAACAGTCCAAGAGATGCTGCCAGTGATGCCTCACCGGCTGTTGTGACAAATTCTATATACGGCAGGGCAAAGCCTATGTTAATAACATCATATAATGTAATAAAGAAACTGAATGCCAGACCAAAAATAAGAAGATAGCTTAATCCCCATGCAGGAAGCCTGTCCGCCCTTGCTATATACATATCCTTTAAAATATCCTTATTTTCAGAACTATCTGAATTCATGATATATACACAATATTCTATTATTTTAATATATCTATTAAAACATATATATA
>NZ_LKBG01000124.1 GCF_001402945.1 Acidiplasma aeolicum | reverse complement strand
TTAAGTCTTTATGAATAAATTTAAATAATATATATAGTTTATATATGTTATATAGATGGTGTTTTTATGATAGAAGAAACCAAAAGAGAGAATGTAAACGTACAGAAAAAAAGCAATGTTCGGTGGATAATTCCAATAATGCTATTCATTGCAATAATGTTCAATTACGCTGACAGGGAAATATGGACAATAACAGCACCGGCATATGCCTTCGCCTTCGGCTGGACGAAGTCAATTTCCTCATACGGTGTTGCGGGAGCAGGAATATCAGAGTATTCATTAATTTTATTTGGCTGGTCACTTGCGTATGCACTCTTTAATTTTCCTGGGGGATCAATTGTTGATAAGCTTGGCCTGAGGAAATCCATGGCCACATTTTATGCCATATGGTCTGTTTTCACGGTGCTGACAGCTGCAACCTTTAATTTTATTTCAATGCTGATTGTCAGGCTTTTCATGGGTGCAGGAGAGGGACCTGTCTGGCCGGTAAACGCAAAAAGTGCGAAAACATGGACAAACAGGTACGATGAGTCAAAGGCATATACATGGGCTGGTGCAGGCCAGGCAGTTGGACCGGTTGTCGCAGCCACCATCGGCGTTGCGATATACGCATTATTTGGATGGCCCGCACCTTTCATATTCTTTGGTGCACTTGGCATAGTATTTGCACTTATATGGTATTTTTATGTTAGGGATACACCGGCTGAGCATAAGGGTGTAAATCAGGCAGAGCTTGACTACATAAATGAGGGAAAAAATCAGGAGCAGGTCAATGAAAAGAAGGTTGGCCCAAAGGATGCATGGAGAAAAACACTTAGAATGGTTTTTACAACACAGGCAGGCATCGGCACACTTTTAATCTTCCTATCATTTGGATATATTTTATACACATTCCTATACTGGCTGCCAACACTGCTGTTCTCTACATTTGTTCATTCAGTAACCACCAGCGGAATATACACAGCAGCGGTTGATACTGCCCTAATTGCGGGCTTCCTTGGATCCGGTCCTTTAAATGATGGGCTCCTAAAGAAATTTTCAAAGGTAAATGCCAGAAGAATAGGATCACTGCTTCCAATGAGCATAATGATTGTAATGATAGGCCTATCATACTTCACAGGAACAGCACACCTTTTAGTTCCAACAGTGCTTTTACTGGCGGCCGGCGCCGGGATGATGAACCTCACAGTTGGTTCATGGGCTGTTAATGCAATAGACCTTTCACCATCAGGTACCGCAGGCACTGTATATGGCTTCTATAATGGCATGTTAAACCTTGTTGGTGCATTCAATTCAATAATAGAGGGTGTTCTATTTATAAAATATGGCGCTGTTGTGGGTTTCACCAGCTCAATAATATTCATGGCGGTATTCATAGGCGGATATGTTGGCCTAATAAGAAAGAAAACGTGGAAGAAAGCCATGGATTTAAGGGATAAGCTTTCTGCTGAATAAAATAATTTTTTTGATAATGAGTGGTTGTGTACCGTATTTTGTGTATTTATAAACCCCATGTTA
>NZ_LKBG01000123.1 GCF_001402945.1 Acidiplasma aeolicum | reverse complement strand
CCAGAACTTTTTATTGCATTGATGCCGTTCAGGTTAGACATAACATGGGCAGGACTGTCCGGTGCCCAGGCGTTTTCATTTCCTGTTCCAATATTATTCTCAGGATTATATAAAAGTCCCTGATATATATACGCCCCCCTGGGGCCGGTTATTATCATTGTCGTTTCTATATGCCCATCATATGTAATATTGCCCCTGTATTTATAGAACTCGGATGCCACGCGTGCAGGAAATGTTTTATTTATTATACTAAATCCATATGCAATCTTTGAACCGCTTATTGTTTTATTATTTACGGTACCTGTTAGCGTCTGATTATATAAATACAATGGATAAAATGTTATTACCTTAGATTTATAATTAAATGTTATGTTATCTTTAAATATTAACCCGGGATTATCAGCAAATATGTCAGTCGATGAAGAGGTATGCAATTGAACATCTTTATATATATTTTCAGTGGAATTCATTGCATAGTATAATGACCATGAGTCAGCTGCACCTATTGGGCAGCCGTACCATGAAACATAATAAACCGCGTATTTATTGCCATTTATAAGGTCATACTCAGATATCTTGTAGTATTTATTTGATTCTATACCTGATGGTGGAATAAAGAATGGATTGGTAACGGCAAGCACAACTATAATTACAAGTACAACTGATAATATTGACCCAAGAATAAAATTTTTATTTTTAAATATACCTGCTTTTTTAATTTTTTTCTGTTCCCCCCGATTTTTATTCCCAACATTTTTTTTATTTTTTGCCATTTATATTGTACTAATTAAATTTTGGTATTAAATATTACTGAATCCAAAAAACTGAATTTATTTACAAAGATAATCGTTCTTAGAATTGGTTTTACAAAAGGAAAAGAATAAATTAAAATTATCCAATGAAAAACAATATATTGTTAAACACTATCTTGATTTATGAACATTGAAGAGGAACTGGCAGATTTTATATCCAATACAAAATATAATGACCTAGCGGCGGACGTTAAACATGAGGTGAAAAGAAGGTTCATAGACAGCCTTGGTGTTGCATACTCATCCATGGATTCACAGCCCGCGTTAAAGTTCAAAAAACTTTCGGGGCTTTATCCTGGAAATGCCAAAATGATTGGGCTTAATACTGCATCACCTGATTATTCAGCCTTTTACAACTCGCTTATAATAAGATACATGGATTTTAATGATACGTATTTATCACTGGAGCCACTGCATCCAAGTGATATATTCGGTCCGCTCATATCCTTAGGGTCAATGTTCCATAAAACCGGAAAGGATCTTATTACGGCGGCAGCCGTTGGTTATGAAATAGGCGCCCGGTTCTGTGATTCGGCAACTTTAAGAAAAAAGGGGTATGACCATGTAAATTATACAGAAATTGCAATGGCCGCTGCACTTTCAAACATGATGAATTTTGATGTGGACCAGACAATAAATACCATTTCCATTTCACTGGTGCCACATATAGCATTAAGGCAGACAAGGGTTGGTGAGTTATCAATGTGGAAGGCCGGTGCCGCTGCAAACTCTGCCAGAAACTCAATATTTGCCGCACTTGCAACACTTTATGGCTTTACATCACCAAGGGAACCAATTTCTGGAAAGATGGGTTTTAAAAATATTATAGTTCCTGATCTTGCTGAGGACGCATTAAGGAAAAAATCTTCTGATGCAATAATGCGCACATATATAAAGAAATATCCAGTTGAGTACCATGCACAGGCTGCTGTTGAGGCCGCATTAAAGCTTGCAAATGAAATAGATGTTAACAGAATAGATTCTGTTGAAATAGAAACATATGAGGCGGCTGTAACAATACTTGCAGACCCTGAAAAATGGAGTCCGGAGAATAAGGAAACTGCAGATCACAGCCTTCCATTTATCGTGGCATCGACACTTTTAAATAAGGATTTCTGGACAAATAATTACAGCGACATCAGGAATGAAAATGCCAAGTCATTAATGAAGAAAATAAAGGTAACCGAGATTCCAGAGTATACCAAAATGTATCCGGAAAGCCTTCCTGTTAAAATAAAAATAAAATGCGGGGATAAAAAATATGAAAGTGAGGTTATAATTCCAAGGGGCCATTATAAGAATCCAATGGATGACCGCGAGGTGGAAACAAAGTTTATTAGATTAACCGGTATGGTTTCAGCCGTAAGGGACCTGTGGAATATGGAGGATAAGGAGGTGGAAAATCTTGTCTAATCTTCTTGATGAAAAATTTACAGTTGTGCCCGGGGTTTTTAACCCATTTGCGGCACTTCTGGCAAAGAGAAATGGATTTAAGGCTGTTTATCTTTCAGGCGGTGCCCTGACATCATCATACGGCCTTCCAGACCTTGGAATGATTACTATAACAGAGCTTGCTGATATGGTAAGAAAAATCCATGAGGTAACAGATATACCTGTAATAGTTGACGCTGACACCGGCTTCGGGGAAACATTAAACGTTTACAGAACCGTTAGACTGCTGGAGGACGCCGGCGCTGCAGCCATACAGATCGAGGATCAGGTTTCACCAAAAAGGTGTGGCCATCTTGATGGAAAGGAGGTAATAAGCCGCGAAAATATGATAGAAAAAATAAGATCGGCAAATATGGCAAGAAAAAAATCCCTAATAATTGCCAGAACAGACTCACGTGCAGTAAAAGGACTGGATGAGGCAGTTGAACGTGCAAGAATATACATTGACGAGGGCGCTGATATAATATTCCCTGAGGCACTTACATCTGTGGATGAATTTAAGTATGTTGCGGATAAGGTTGATGCACCACTTCTGGCCAACATGACCGAGTTTGGAAAAACACCATTAATAGACGCCGGAACATTTGAGAGACTAGGCTACCGTTTTGTTATATTCCCTGTTACCACATTCCGTGCTGCAGCCAGGGCAATGGATGAAACATTAAAGGCATTAAAAAGTGATGGAACCCAGAAAAATATTATGAATAACCTGATGACACGTGCGGAGCAGTATGATGTAATAAATTATAAATTCTATGAGGATTTTGATAAAAATATAGCAGAAAGGGATAAAAAAATGCTATAATATATTTTTATAAATTAATTATTAATTTTTTAAAACCGTACATAATATCGCTGTCTATTCTATCATCACCGGACGGTTTTTCAACGGTAAAATCTTTTATAAATTTGGAAAATTCCTTCAGAACAACCACTGCCTCAAGGCGTGCCAGTGGGGCACCTATACAGAAGTGTATACCGTGTCCGAATGCCATGTGCCTTTTATTATTCCTTTTTGGATCAAACAAATCCGGTTCCTTATATATGTCCTCGTCCCTGTTTGCCGATCCAAGATATAAAAATACAATATCATTTTTAAGCACCTCAGTACCCGATATCTCTGTATCCTCCCTTGCATACCTCCTTGTTGATTGAACAGGTGATCTGTATCTTAGCGTTTCCTCTATGACTGCCGGGATAAGTGATGCATCATTCTGCATTTCATAAAAATATTTTTTGTTCTCAGAAATCGTTAATATGGTATTTGTTATTAGATTTGTTGTGGTTTCATTACCGGCCACAAGAAGTAAAATTGCAAAGCTAACTATCTCCTGATCAGTTAATTTTCTTCCATCAATCTCAACCGTGCATAGATCCTTTAAAAGTCCTTTTAATTTATCAGGCTTCCTTATTAAGCCATAAAAATAATCTGCAATCTCATACTGTGTTTTTATGTCCGGTCCACGGCCAAGGGAGGATGCAAGTCGGTCTGACCAGATCTTAAACAGTGGCATGTCATTATCCGGTATGCCCAGTATCTCTGAAATAACCATGACAGGCAGTGGGTATGAAAGTTTTGCAACTATATCCACATTTTTTTCCGTAAGCATGTTAATAATGAGGTCATCAGCAATTTGTCTTATTCTATTTTCGTAATTATCTATTGTTTTTGGCACAAAGGCATAATTAATGAGGTTCCTTAACTCTGTATGTTTTGGAGGGTCAAGTATGAGTATGCTTGGTGCAATTTTTTCATTAAGAATGCCGGAAAGGTTTTCATCAAGGAGATCTCTGAACTGTGATGAAAAGACACGGTGGTTTGACAGTACATTTAATATATCATTATATTTAAACACATGTACTGAATTACCATATCTGAATACAGGATGATTCTGTCTCATAAACTCATACCATTTAAATGGTTCGTCCCTGTATGTTGGCATATTCATAATAACCATATTCAAATTTTAGTATATCTCTTTATCCAAATTCCATTTATAACATGGATAAATCATATCAGCCCAGGTTTAACAAAATATACCTATTTTTTATAGTTTTAATACATATTCAACCATGATTATTGATAATATTATTGAGAATTATAAAAAAGATGAAAACTTTGTTTATCCTTGTTACAATGGATATAATTTTGCAAATATAAATGCATCAATATTAAATTTATTCGGCATCAGCCATGGAAGGGGCCTTGACAGAAATTTATATTTTAATCTTGATAATGATGTACCAACGGTATTCATTTATATTGATGGCCTTGGTTACGGTCACTGGATTGATTATCTATCACAGTACCGGCCATTTAAAATTATTAATGATGCCGGGCTTGTCTCTCCAATCACCGCAGTTTTCCCATCCACAACGGCCGCTGCAAGCAATACAATAAATACAGGTAAATATCCATCTGAACATGGCCTCTTTGAATGGAGGCTTTACATTGATGAATTTTCAATGGTATTAAAAAGCCTCCCGTTTATTCCTGTTTATAAAAAAGATAATGAGCGTTTTAAAAATTCAAATTTCAGTCCTGAAATACTCTTTAACGGTGAAACGTTTTATGAAATCCTCAGAAAAAGTGGAATAAAATCCTACATAATATCAAATAGCAATTTAATGAAGAGTGATTACAGCAGAATAATGTATTCAGGTTCAAAGGAAAGAAAGCGTTTTGATTTTTTATGTGAGGGATTTATTATCTTAAAAAAGTTGCTTATGAAACTGCATGGCCCCTCATATGTATTCTTTTATATAGAAAATTTTGATAAGATGCAGCACAGATACGGGCCTGGCAGTTTGGAGCATTTATATTCTATAAAAAATATATCATATCTTTTTAATGACTTTTTAAATGAACTTGCCGGCCAAAAAATAAATGTAATTATATCATCGGATCATGGATTTATGCCTGTGAAGAATAAGATATATGTTAGGTGCATAGATGAATATATTACTGTAAGGGATGGGAAAAAAATACCGGAAACATGGAGCCCCAGGGATATGTCCATTTATTCTGAGGATGATAAAATTATGGATGTTTTGTCCGAACAGCTCATGGGAAGGGCCATGATAATAAAAAAGGGTGATCTTATAAGAAGACAACTGCTTGGGCCGGCTGATATCACAAAAAAATACTGTTCACGCATTGGTGATTTTATAGTTTTGCCATATTATGGAAACACTGTATGGTATAAATACTGTGAAAATGACATTATTAAGGATAACGGTATGCATGGTGGTCTAAGCCCTGAGGAAATGATAATACCGCTTGCATCCATAAATTTAAAAGATATTAAAAATTATTAATTTGATGCCTTTATGGCATTTTCAAATATTTCGAGGAATTCAAGTCCCTTGTTGATTCCACCCTCTATTTCATCTCTTCTAATTTTTTCTGCATCCTTTTTAATCTTTTCTGGATCTGCAAGCCCACCATATGATATCATGGTCTGAACACATCTGTTTATTCTAAGGTTGCTTACCCTGATGTTAAATAATAGGTCTACAATGGTTTCTAAATTATTTACTATAAATTCCCTCGACTCCGGATATGTTGCCATTGATGTAAAGAATGAATCTGCATCCTGTTTTTTTACCCTGCCTGATTTAATGAAATCAATTATCTGGTCATGATCCTCATTTTCAGATAATATGCCGCAGGCCATTATTGCCTTGGTTTTGTCCTCATCACTTTTTGAATTCTCTATTATGTCCCTGAAATATGAGAAATCTGAGCCTGTTACAGCCCTTGATATCAAATAAGCCTGCCTTTCATCAGGATTGACAAGCTCAAAACTGCTGTATTTCTTTACAAGCTTTGAGGCAAAATCAGAGTTGATGTATGCCAGCCTTGAGTACAGGTTTGAAAGCACTGTTTTATAATTAAAATCATCCGATTTATTTTTTTCAATATATTCAATTTTATCCTTAATATAGAAATTAACTATATCCTTAAAGTATATATTCTGCGATATTATAAATAAATTATAAAGTTCCTTTGATATTTCCTCAATAATAACGGGCTCATTAATCTTGTAAAAAGTTTCCATCCTGCGCATAAATTCTGTTAATTCCATCCTTCCTGCAAGGAATAAGGCATACATGTCATTTATAATTCCCCACTTCTCGAATACGCTTATCTTGTCAAGGTTTTTTATTATGTTATTAAAAAGTTCATTATCATAATATACGCGGTAGAATCCAAAGTGCATTTTATTTAAGGAAATAATATCGCCATCAAGTTTAAGGTCTTTCCCCTCCATTAAAATCTTCTGCTCGCCGCTAAATCTGTTTATAAATAAAGGTATCTTCCATTCTTCATGTTCATTGCCGTGCAAATTGAATTTTTCCTGTGTTAGCAAAAGGCCATTATCTGTTTTTTTGGCCATTAAAAGCGGGTAACCCTTCTTGGAAATCCATTCATTCATTATTTCCGATATTCCCTTTTTTGAAACCTCCTCTATTGAATTCCAAAGATCTGAACCCTCTGCATTTGAATATGAGAATTTTTTTAGATAATTTCTTAACCCGGTCATGAACACATCATTTCCGGTGTATGCCTCTATCATTCTGAGCACATTTGATCCCTTTCCGTATCTTATTTCATATGATAATTTTGACACGCCCATGGGATCGCTTACCTCAGCGTTTATTGGATGTGAGTTAATTATTGAGTCCATTGTGTATGCGCCATCTGTCTGATCCAGAAGAAAATCACCAAAGAAATTCCATGAGGGCTCAACAGCATCAACTGTTTTAAATGCGAAGAATGTGGCAAAGCTTTCATTTAGCCACAGATCATTCCACCATTTCATTGTTACCAGATCACCAAACCACTGGTGCACAAGTTCATGTGTTATTACCTCTGCACTCCTTCTGTAACTTTTAGAGGATGATGAGGCATCCATGTTTAACAGTATTTCCCTGAATGTTATTGCACCCCAGTTTTCCATGGCACCTGCTGCAAATTCTGGAACAGCAATTAAATGCAGTTTTGGCAGCATGTATTCTATATTGGTATAATTTTCAAGGTATTCAACAGATTTTTTTGCAATATCCAGAGGATATGATGATTTTGAAAGCCTGCCATCCATGGCGGCATAATAAAACCTCTTGTTGCGGTACATCGTGGACATCTCATCAAAATGCCCAATACCTATGTAAAGAAGATATGTTGACATAACCGGGGTTCTCTCAAACGTTACTATTTTCTTGTTTGCCTCTATTTTTTCATGCTTTATGGGCATGTTTGATATGGCCTGCAAATCCTTATCTATTTTCACCTCAAGGTCAAAGGTTGCCTTGTACAACGGATTGTCAAAGCATGGAAATGCCCTCCTGGCATCTGATTCTTCAAACTGCGTTGATAATATATATTTATTGGCATCACCTGCTACATAAAATCCCTTTAAACCTGGATCATTATATGTGTAAAATTCTATGGAAAGATCAATAACATCACTGGAATCATTATCCACAACCAGCTGTGTGTTTGAAACTGAAAATACGGCATCCATTCCATTAATTTTAACACCTTTTATATCTATTTCATTAATGTCAAGCTCAAGTTTTTTATCCGGTTTTTCTATTTTTATATTCTCGGTTCCTGAATATTTTTTGCCTGCAAAATCTATATCCAGATGTATGTCATAATTTAAAATTTTCATAAATCCATATAAAATATTGTTTTATAAATTTGTTCATGTTTTTATCATAAATTTAATATTTTATACAACATTTTTTTATACCTGAAGGTATGGTTAATGCAGGTGACATTTGGTATGTAATAAATATGCCATATGATGCAATTAATGGACTGAAAACAATTGTGCATACAATCTAATATAAAGGAAGGAGATAAGCACGGGAAAATAAAGAAAATCCTAGTTGTTAAAATATTGGCTATTTATTAAAATACTTATAATCAGGACAAGGTTAATTTTTTATCCTGTATATCTAAATTTAATTTTTTCTATAATTTTTGGTATTGGTATTTTCATTGGGCATACCTCACCACAGCCGCCGGAATGCATGCACATTTCAGATTTGTCGTATTCCTTAAATATTATGGCAGACCACATTATGCCCGTTGGGCCGGTATAAGGGCTTGTACCAAAATCTTTTCCATAAAGCCTGTAGGCAGGGCATGAAAAATAGCATCTGCCACATCTTATGCAAAGCAGTGATTCCATTAAATCAGATTTTATAGCATCACTTCTTCCATTATCGACCAGTATTAAATGGAATTCCCTGGGGCCTGTGGCCGGCGTCACTTTCTTGAGTTCTATATCACCTGTGGAGCTTGGGCCTGATGATACATTTATGTATGTTGGTGGATAAAACCCGGCATTTGCGGCCTGAACTATAGCCTCATTAAATGCATCCTTGAGCGTTGGAACTATTTTATCAATGCCTGTTATTGCAATATGTATTCCAGGCAGAACAGTGTCCATTCTTATATTGCCCTCGTTTTCAACAAGAATAACAGAACCAGAATCTGCTGATACCGCATTTGCGCCTGTTATGCCAACATCGGCTGCAAGATATTTTTTCATTAAAAATTCCCTTACACTATGTACCATATCCTCTGTTTTTGAATTCTCATCTATTGATTTATCCAGATTTTCATTTAAAATTTTACCAACCTTCTCCTTCGTTAGGTGTATTGCCGGGGCAATAAGATGAGATGGCATGTCATTATTTATCTGAACAAGGTACTCACCAAGATCTGTTTCCCATATGTCCCTGCCCTCGGATGCCAGAGTTTCCCTTAATTTTATTTCGTAAAGAACGTTTGATTTTGATAACACTATATTTTTCTTATCACCTATTATTTTTCTTACAATATCAATTGCATCATTTGAATCCCTTGCAAGATGAAAACCTCCGCCGGAGCGTAAAACACTTTCTTCTGTCTGCTTTATATATTTATCAATATTGTTTAGGACATCAAGCTTTTTCTCTCTTAAATCCGCAGCCAGATCATTAATATATGGGTTCTCCCTTAATATTTTTTCAACCTTTGGAGCATTATTAACTATTGCCTTGTTAATTGCCACATTCCATTCATAATCCATTTTCAACACCCTATGAAACTACCTCTGCCAGGTCCTTTATATTATCAATATATGGTGAAAGGTTTTCAAAGCACAGGGGGCACATCACCATAACATTATTATTAACCTTAAGCAAACTTTCAGACCTCATCTTTGAAATTTCCTCACTGTCTGATTCTGAAATAAGGGATAGCGGGCCACCACAGCAGAATCCCATTTCCCTGCTTGTTACGAGGTAATCCTCATGAATATTTATACCAGCATTTTTTATCTTTGCCCTAATAGGGTCATACATGTTTAACGCCCTTGAATAAAGGCAGGAATCATGTATTACATAATCACCGGAACCCTTGAAATTTATAATTTCTAAATAATTTACAACATCTATATCAAAGTTTATTATTTCCTTTAGCCTGTTTAATGCATTTGTTGTATGCGGGTCAACGGTTATAAGTTTTTCTATGCCCCGATCATGAAAAAAATCCCTTAATTTTTCTCCGTATTTCTGGAATTCATAAAGGAATCCAGACTCAAGTAAAATAGCACCGGAATATGGTTCATCCTCATATAAATACCCGAAATCAATTCCGTTTTTTTTCAGCATAGACGATATATTATTTAAAATGCTGAACGACCTCTGCAGTTCAGAATCAGATGGCCTGATGATAAACTTTGATAAACTGATTAATTTTTTCGGCATGTTAACCCTGTATATCTTTGGAAAGAGTTTCTCGTATCTCTTTAGTATTCCGGATATCTGGTACATGTAAGATGTATAAAGCACTGTTTTTTTATTTCTTTCCAGGGATTCAGTCCATGAGGAATAAAGTTTTTTATCCATTGGAAAGGGGATATAAGACTCCATTAGGTTTTCAAAAACCATACTTTTCATTTTTATAATCCTTTCCCTAACATTTGCATCCATGTATAATAAAACAGGAAATAATATAATATATTTTCTATGCTAATATCTGTTCACGGAAGCATGAATAATGAAGAATAATTACAGATTAAATTATAAAATCTGGTTTAATTTAATATATTTATGCCCAGAAAAATACCTGTAATTCTTAAGGCTTAATTAATATGAATTAAGTTAAACACCCTGATAATCAGATGTAAGACTTTATAATTTACGGCAATTAAATTTTATAAAATTTTTATATTATAACATAAAACAATGTTACAGATCTAAAATCTTTCTGTTAATTCCGTCCACTATGGTGCTAAATATTATTGCATTGGTTATATCTGAACTCTGCAATTTTTTTTCTGAAATTTTATCAGGAAGTTTTTCTATATACTCCGGGTCTATATTACTGGATGAAACTGTAAAAATTCTGGCATCTGTTTTATATTTTAATGTAAATGTATCAAAAACACTCTTAACCATTGAATATTCAAAGGAGTCGTCTTTATTATATACAGCATTTATAATTAATGTTGCACCGAAATTTCTTGCATTTTTTATAAAGTTTATGTAGTAATCCAAAGATTGAAGAACATTCATGAAATCTTCATTTCCCTTATTAATATTTTCAAAATATATATTATTAATAATTATGTCTACCCTGCCTGCAATTTGCTTAACCTTATCATAAAGGTTTTTTTCATCTCTTGAAAATATATTTATTATGCCCTCCATTTTTTCTATTTTTTCCTTTAATTTCACCGCCTTTTCCTTATCTGTATATATAAGGACAATCCTTGTACCGTTCTTTGAAAATGTTTCTGAAATATCCTGTCCTGCCCCGCTCTCACCGTCAACTATTAATAATACCTTATCCACCGGATTCATATAATCACTCACCAGTAATATTATAGATTTATAATTTATTTTCCATGAATTCATCCATGGCATTTATTGCAATATCATTTTCCTCCTTTGTGCCTATGGTAATCCTTGATCTATCCTTAACAAGTGGCAGCTTTCTTATGTGTATCCCCTTTTTTTCCATAAAGTCATACAAATCATGCCTTAAATAAAGGAAATTTGCCCTGCTTTCATATGCAATATCCTTTACATGCCTGTACACCCTTTCACGTTCATCAATTATATATTTTATCTTTTCGCGTACGTATGAGTAATTGTCAATCATTATCTCAGCCATTTTTGCTGATAAAATGTTTAAATAAAACGGTGCCTGAAGTGATTTAAGTACAGATGCTGTTTTTTCACTGGCTATTCCGTAACCAACCCTTAGGCCGGCCATGCTAAAGGCCTTTGAAAATGTTCTCAGTATTATAAGATTATCATAATCATTTATCATTGGTGTGTAATCCTCCTCCGAGAATTCAAAATATGCATTGTCCAGTATTGTTGGTATATTTAGATCAAGCACCTCCTGTATATCATTTTTTGATATTAAATTGCCTGTGGGGTTATTTGGAGAGCATATAACTATGAGCCCTGTGTTCCCTGCCTTTTTAATGGCATCAACGTCTATTGAAAAATCATCACGCAGTGGGATATCTGTTATTCCCCTCCCATAATTTTTTGCATAAAATGAATACATTTCAAATGTTGGTGAGTTAATTAGAACGTTTCCTCTTGATGAGGATATTATTAAATTAAGGAGCTCATCGCTGCCATTTCCTGCAATTATATTTTCCTGATTAAAACCGAGAAAATCGCCTATTTTTTCAAGCAGTGTGGGTAATCCCTTTTCTGGGTACCTGTTAAATGGTGTTTTTTTAATATATTCCATTAACTCATACTTTAAGTTTTCTGGTATATCAAATGCATTCTCATTTTTATCAAGGAATATCTCTTTCATAACACTTTATGTTTTTTTGATTATTAAATTTATATTATGCCATTAATTTATTAATATAATATTTTTATCCTAACTAGTGGATTTAAGAAAATTAACAACATCATTTATTATCTTATCACCATAAACCCTTGAGGCACCTTTAAACTCCACCCTGCCATTGATTTCATGTATTTTTATGCCATCTGGAGATTCCATTGCATCTATTCCAATCACACCCGCATCAAATATTTCAGATGCCTTAATTATAATCTCCCTATCATAATCGCTCAGGGCCGCCTTTTCCACCTTGCCACCACGGTAAAGATTAGTTTTCCAGCCATCGTTGGAATACCTGTACACTGCTGCTGAAATATCATGATTTATTAGAATCGCCCTTATATCCCTTGGTGGTCTTTCCACATACCTCTGGATGTAATAAACACCTGATTCATTAACCATATCATTCATTGAAAAAATTGTTTCTGCCATATTATCATTTTTTATTAATGATACCATCCTGCCCCAGCTTCCTGATGCTGGCTTAAACACAACTGGATAGCCATAGGAATTGCAAACCCCAATGGCAGCATCCTTTGAAAAGCTAACAGTGGATTCAGGAGTTGGTATATTATTTTTATAAAGATACGCGGATGTAATTATCTTATTCCCTGTGATATTAAAAATATTAAAGGAATTTATTGTTCTGATACCCTGATTTTCCAGTATTGCAGAGTAATATAAGGACCTTCTATGGCTCACACATCTTATAAATGCAACATCACCTATTTTGCTATTTTTGCCAGTAATATTTAAGGGCTCATCCTTTGCATTTATAATATTGTATTCTATATTTTCCTCCTGCAGCTTTTTAATAATCTGTTTTTCCTCCCAGTTAATGTAATCGTAAATGATTGAAATCATAGGAAAAAATATTGTTTCTTTATTAATAATTTATTAAATTAATTATCATATTAAATAAAAAAAATGTGTTTTTAACCTTATTAATATTAAAATTAATATTATAATATATATTATGATATTAATTATATACAAGCCTGGATTCTATGCAGTGAATTGTCTGCTGTATATTCTTTAATGATATATCCTCAACTTTTTGAATGCCAATAAGCCTCATAAGTATTCCAAAATCAAATTTGCTTTTCCATGTAATGCTTGTTTTGTCATTGTATTTTTCATACGTGATATCTATATTAAAAACTATTTTAGAACCCTCTATTTTACCCTTTCCGTTTATATTTACCCTATTCTCATTTTTGTTATATTTAAAAGACATTTTACCTGATACAGTGCTCAGGTTTCCTATTCCCTCATCTGAAATATCGAACTTAACCCTGCATTGTATTATCTCACCTCTTTTAAGGTCATATATTCCCGGCAGGCAGGGTATAACATTATTTATATCTGAAAAATAATTATTTACATCATCTAATGGATAATCAACAATGAATGTACCGCTATATTCCAAGCGCACCACCAGCCTGTAAAATTAACATAAATATCACTTAAACCACATTTTTTTATATTTTATAAAGTCTTTTGTTTATATGTAACCTTATATTTATGTATAATAATATTCATTCTTTTTGGAAAAATTAAATATTAATTAAAACATCACATAATTATGAATATTGCAGTCCTGATTAAACAGACCATAGATATGGACCAGCTGAAGACAAATGAAAATGGAGAGCCGATTCTTGATAATCTCCCCTTGAAACTTGACATCCTAAGCAAGAATGCCATAGAGGCCGCAGTCCAGTTAAAGGAAAAATATGGTGGGGAAATAACCGGCATATCCTTTGGCACCGATAAAACAACATCTGCAATAAAGGAGGCATATGCCATGGGTGTTGACACCGGTGTTATATTAAAGGGTTACAAAAAATCTAACCCGCATGTAACAGCAAATGTAATTTATGAATATATTAAGGACAAAAATTTTGATATCATTATCCTAGGCAACCAGTCATCAGATTCATATTCTGGTATTCTTGCACCGGTACTATCTGAAAAAATGAAAATACCACTTCTTAGCAATGCCATAGGCATAGAAATAGCGGATAAAAATGTAAAAGCCACCTTGGAGCTTGAGGAATATAATGTGATTCAGACCCAGGCCATGCCGGTTGTAATATCTGTTGCACAGGAAATTAATAATCCAAGACTGCCGAATGTTATGCAGATCATGAAGGCCGGGAAAAAGGAGATAAAAATCATTGACGCAAATCCAAATTACAGTGATTCACCTAATGTAATATCCAATACCGCACCAAAAAGTGAAAGAAAAAGGATAATATTTGAAAATACTGATGATGGTGTTGCTGAAATATCCAGGCTTTTAAGGGGTGCATCAAGATGAGGGGATTACTTTTCTCTGATATACCAAAAAATGCAGGGGAGATGGCATCATATTTTTCAAAAAAAATGGACATAGATATCATATCGATTCATGATGAATCTGTATTAAAGTACGGTGCATCAAAGGTTTATTTTTATGACTCCGGTTTTTCTGACAACCTTTCAGATGCCATAATAAAGCTTAATGATAAAAATAAATATGATTTTATTTTTATATCCTCCACGGTGCTTGGAAGGGAAATAGCCGGAATACTTTCTGCCAGAACTGGAATGAAATGCCTTACCGAAATCTTTTATTTTGATAATAATGATAAAATCATTACAAAAAGATTATTTTATGGTGGCAAGACGGTAATGGAGGAAAGTTCAGATTTTCATTTATTTACAGTTGCACCAGGCATATCATCTGCAGATACACTTGAAAAGATATCGGAATCTGAAAATCTTCAATTACAAAAGAGCATTTATGAAATAAAATCAAGACTTGATAAAAACTCTGGTGGCGAGGATATAAGCGATGCAAAAATTATAGTATCCATTGGAAGGGGTGTTGGCAGCAAGGAAAACATACAAAAAATTGAACCGCTTGTAGATATCCTTCATGCAAAACTTGCAGGTTCCAGGCCCGTTTGCCTTGACTATAAATGGCTCAGTGAGGATCAGCAGGTTGGTCTATCCGGTAAAAAGGTGCGGCCAGATTTTTACATAGCGCTTGGCATTTCAGGTCAGATACAGCACATAGCAGGAATACGTGGCGCTAAAACGGTAATTGCAATAAATAAGGATAAAACTGCACCAATTTTTGATGAGTGTGATTATGGAATAGTTGATGACCTGTTTTCTGTTGTTGACAAGCTTGTTAATGAGCTTAAAAAATAACATTTTTTTATAAATATATTCATATTAATAAAAATTTATTAATAGTATTTATACAAATCTCATTTTTATTGTTACCATAATTAGTAATTTTTTACTGCATATGCCGTATATGGGTATAAGAAATTTGTAAAAAGATTTAAATACAGTTTTATTTTACTTTTAATTATGAATGATACACTACCCATGAATGAAAGATATAGCGCGCATTTATCGAGGTATTTTGAGACCTATAAAAAATCCCTTGAGAATCCGGA
>NZ_LKBG01000122.1 GCF_001402945.1 Acidiplasma aeolicum | reverse complement strand
AAATAGTATATGAGATATATTGTCATATAATAACAATTAACGTTTAATTTAATTATATGTTTTAATGTATATTGATATAATATTTCTTATACTTATGTTCATACAGGAATTTATTTATTCAATAATTATTTAATATATTTATGTCACAGAATGCTGTTCAGGTCAAAACGCCCTGGGGCAATATAAGGTGGTCAGCATTTTATGCCGCATGGGGAGGCTGGGTTCTTGATGGATTTACAACCTTCGTTTATGCATTTATAGATCTGGCCGCAACCAGATATTTACTTCCCGCCACAGGTATAAGCCTGAGCCTTACATCATTTTTCCTTGCAGCATTTTTTGCAGTATTTCTAATAGGATGGGGCACATCATTTATTTTTGGCCCGCTTGGTGATAAATACGGAAGAATAAAAATACTATCCTTAAGCATCATCTTATTTGCCGTTGGGTCGGTTCTGAGTGGTTTATCAACCAATGCATATGAATTTATGGTCTTTAGATTCCTGACAGGTCTCGGGATTGGTGCAGAATGGTTTTCAGGCGGAACCACAGTTGCAGAGGTTTTCCCTGAGGATAGAAGGGTTATGGGAGCTGGGCTTTTCCATACGGGCTTTTACTTTGGATTTTTATTTGCCGCACTGGCGGAGCTTGTCCTTGAGCCATTTATTGGATTCCGTGGAATGCTTATACTTGGAGGGCTTCCTGTAATCTTCATAATTTATGTAAGGTATAAAACAAAGGAGCCTGAAAAATGGGTTAATGTTAAAAGGGCTGCCAAAAATTCATTGAAGGCCAGGGAATCATTTTATTCCATATTCAAAAAAGGTTATGCAAAATCCACTGTAATAGCATCCCTGGTTATGTCTGCCGTTATACTGGGACTTTACAGCGGTACTGTGTATGTCCCAACAATAATTGAGGATATAACAGCCAAAATTGCCATGCTTAAATATCCAGTTGTATATTATGTTGCAGCTGGTGGTGCAGAGGTGTCAGCATTTACAATAATTGGATGCATACTAATGCCATTAATGGCGGAAAAACTTGGAAGGAGAATAACATTGATAATCTTTCTGGTGCTTATGACCATCAGTGTTGTTCTTATTTACGATATAATATTCTATATGAACTCATTATTTTATCTTTATCTGGCAATACCATTACTTGGCCTTGGGGGTGCTGACTTTTCGGTATTTACCCTCTGGAGCCCTGAGCTTTATCCAACAGAATTTAGAAATTCAGGCTTTGCAGCAATAACCACCTTTGCAAGGTATTTTGCCGCAGCACTGATATTCATCATAGGTTATCTCGCGCTTCTGGTTGGGTTTGGCCATGCCGTGGCATACACCGCCATAGGATTTGTGCTGGTGATGCCTCTTGTATTTTTAATGAAGGAAACAAGGGGCCAGAAACTTCCAGAAAAAATACTCTCAGGCGTTAAGGATTAAATTTTTAAATTATTTTTATTTTATTTATCAAATTAAATAGCAATACTGTGGTATATTATTAATGGTTTTATTA
>NZ_LKBG01000121.1 GCF_001402945.1 Acidiplasma aeolicum | reverse complement strand
ATAATTTTAATATACAGTGTGCTACACTGTGTCATATTTGTCTTTAAACTGAATTATTTTTATCAAATCCATTATATAAAATTAATATTTTATTCTAATCTCTTATTTAAATCCTGTTAAGCACCGTGCCTTATAAAAATATACTAAAGATATATTTTAATGCCTTTAAATTGTATTTAACCGTGTAAGACGTTCTATGAAATCTTTAACTATGCTATTAGTATTATTTCCATATATTAAATAAATTTTTTAAAGATATTGTTAATTTATTGCTCTGTTCGATAATGTAATTATTTTGCTGTAAATTTAAAGTGACTCTTTGCAATATCATAATGAGGTAAGCAAAATGACAAAGACAAAGAGTCAATTAATAAGTATAGAAGAATTAATAGAGGTTTTCATAGAGGACAGAACAGAGGGAAAGAAAAATTTCGTTACATGGTTCTTAAACAATGTAATGAAAGAGGAGCTTAATGGGCCGTTAAATGCAGAATCCTATGAAAGAACTAATGAAAGAACAGGATACAGGAATGGAACCAAGAAGAGGAAATTAAAGACTGTGGATGGTGAACTAATACTGGATAAGCCTGATATAAGATCAGGATCATTTGAAACCACTGTATTTGACAGATACTTCACAGTGGAAAAGGCTTTAAACTCTGTAATAGCAGAATCATATATCCATGGAGGTATCAACAAGATCTGTTAACAATATAATAAATAATTTGGGTGTAACTGTATCACCTGAGTACGTATCATCACTGAATAGGGAGCTTGATAAAAAGGTTAAGGAATTCCTAGAAACAAGGATAGAGGATGGAATAAAATATTTATTACCAGTTTCCAATACTTAACCCTTGTCCTACCATGTCATATTTATAGGATAATTTAATTTTCAATTATTATGAAAACAGTGAAGAAGATACTGAATAAACCTGCTAATGAAATATCAGAATCAATGAATCTTGATATAAACTCAAAGAGGATTAAATTCATTGACCATGCATATGCCATAATTTACAGTGCACTGCATGGCTGTGATTTAACCGATACATCCATTGACAATGGAATAAGCAGGTCATGGCTGTCAAAACTCAATAGCAATAAACCGTACATGCCATTCATTCAACTCTTCTATAAATTATTAGATCCATACATCAAGGCACATAACTACAGGGTATACAGCAAATACATGCGTGTGCTTGCTTATAGACTCAACATTCATTAAAACATTAATGAATGGACCAGGCAGCTATAAGGGAATATCAGATGGAATGAAGGTACATGTCCCTGCAGTAGTATTCCCATTTACAGTTCCACTGAATGCATACATATCATCTGCAAATGTAAATGATTCATCCTTATTTGATAATGATGTTGGATAGTGATTCTTAAACAAAAATCTTTCCATTTCATGAGACATTGAGCATTGAACTCTTATAATAATTAATCTTTCTTCTTCTGTAACTATCTTTCAAATTCTTTAAAAATCCTCTGTAATATTCCCTGAAACTACTATCATTATTCCATTTACCTAA
>NZ_LKBG01000120.1 GCF_001402945.1 Acidiplasma aeolicum | reverse complement strand
GCTGCAGAACTCATTGGTGCAAAAATTACATTCCCAATGCATTACGGTACATTTCATGAAAAAATATGCTGTGGCGTCAAGCCACCCACTCAGTACAATTGCAGGTGAGGAGGCCCTATCTAAAGGTGGAAATGCCTACGATGCACTGCTTGCGACAAGTGCTGCATTAACTGTTGTTCAACCACATCTGAACGGCCTTGGTGGTGATTTTTTTGCGACAGTTAAGGATGGTAATTATTACTGCATAAATGCCAGCGGTTATGCTGCAGCCCTTGCAGATATCGATTTTTTCAGGTCAAAGGGTTATTCTAAAATTCCGGAGAGGGGGATATATTCATCCTTTTCAATACCAGGACTTGTTTCTGCATGGAAATTAATAGAGAAAAAGGCAAACCTTACCCTCAAAGAAAATTTTTCAAGGGCAATAGGTTATGCAAAAAATGGTTTTAAGAAGAGCAACAAGCTTAAAAAGGCCATAGATTCATTTACCCATGGTGATTCAGATTTCAATTCAATATATAAAAAATCAGGGGATATTTTATATCAAAAGGATCTGGGAAAAACACTTGAAACCCTTGCAAATGATGGTCTGGACTCCTTTTATCATGGTGATATAGCCAGAAAGATTAATGATGATATGGTATCAAAGGGCGGGCTTATTAGGTTCAACGACCTTGATAATTTTAGTCCGGAAATAAGGGAACCGCTCACTGTAAAATACAGGGACTTTAAAATATATACCAATCCACCGGTTAGCCAAGGGCTTACAGAAATAGTATGGTTTAATCAATTAAATAACTATGAATTAAATTCTATGAATAAGGAGGATTACTATGATACCCTGATAAAAACCATGATGGATGCATATAAATACAGGCCAGAGTATATTTATGACGGATCAGTTATAGATGACAGTATATTTTCAAATGTACCGAAAACAAATTTCAATGGCAAGAATAACCATTTATCAGATACAACGGCGTTCTCAATATTTGATGGGGAAATAGAGATAAGCGCAATTCAGAGCAACTTCATGGGTTTTGGTTCAGGCCATACGATTCATGGAACCGGAATAAACATGAATAACCGTGGATCATACTTTACCCTTGATGCAAACCATAAAAATGCCCTTAAACCGCATAAAAAAACATTTCATACATTAATGAGCACAATAGCAACCGGAAAGTTTGACATAATTTTTGGTTCAATGGGTGGTGACGTACAGCCACAGATCAATGTTCAGGTCCTGTCCAGAATAATAGACCTTAACTATAATATACAGGATGCAATAAGCCATCCCAGATTTGCCTATCCAGCAAGCATATATAATAATGCTGATATATTTTATGAGAAATCACTTAATTTAAAAAAATATAAAATGGTTAATGATTTAAATGACATGATGGGGCATGCACAGGGTATTTTATATGATGGAAACGTGCATACCGGATTTGATCCGCGTGGTGATGCCTTTGAAATAATATAAATTTTAATGTTGTATAATTTTTAATATTATTGTTTTTTTAAATTATATAATAAATAATC
>NZ_LKBG01000119.1 GCF_001402945.1 Acidiplasma aeolicum | reverse complement strand
TTCCAGACCATGATTTTCTGTTAAGCAGGGGAAGACTCCTGACCTCGTATTTTTTATCAAGGAAATGGTTATATTTAAATAACGCTTAGAATGACTATTCTTTCTGGTGTTTATATTATTACAATAGTTTAAAATTAAACAGATTTAAATAAATATAGAATAGATCTATTAAGGGTTAATTTTAATGCAGATATATCTGAAGATAATCCAGTGGAATATTCATTTCGTTTTTAATCCTATTAAGGTTCTATTTTAACAATATAGGCTTGTTTGCATTCAGGTATTTCATTCTACTTTCAATCCTATTAAGGTTCTATTTTAACTATCTTTTCTGGCATTGAATTCTTATAAAAAAGCTTATACTTTCAATCCTATTAAGGTTCTATTTTAACTGGTTTAGCAGGTCTTTGGGGTCATCTGCTATATACTTTCAATCCTATTAAGGTTCTATTTTAACTTATATAGCCCTTCAACGAAGGAATATAGACTGGATGACTTTCAATCCTATTAAGGTTCTATTTTAACCAATTATGACTTCATGCGTTTTTGGGGCAATTTAGACTTTCAATCCTATTAAGGTTCTATTTTAACTGAAAATACGTGAACAAATCGGTCAGATTTTGAATACACTTTCAATCCTATTAAGGTTCTATTTTAACAAGAGTTCAGGCAGCAATACCCTAACAGAGGAGAATCTTTCAATCCTATTAAGGTTCTATTTTAACCTTCCTGTAGTCTTCATTTTCAATAAGAAAATCGCACTTTCAATCCTATTAAGGTTCTATTTTAACGCATTGCCTTTTCCTTCTCTGTTAGATATGTCCACTTTCAATCCTATTAAGGTTCTATTTTAACTAGACTGGATGAGATTCCATTAGATAATTCTTATCTATCTTTCAATCCTATTAAGGTTCTATTTTAACTTCTTCCTGTAGTCTTCATTTTCAATAAGAAAATCAGACTTTCAATCCTATTAAGGTTCTATTTTAACAAGTTATAGGCGTCATGGATTTCAAATCCTTTTTTTAACTTTCAATCCTATTAAGGTTCTATTTTAACTTTTGTGATGTATTTCCAACAAATTTCGATTGTAGACTTTCAATCCTATTAAGGTTCTATTTTAACCGTAGTACAATAC
Organism: Acidiplasma aeolicum; assembly: GCF_001402945.1. GTDB lineage: Archaea > Thermoplasmatota > Thermoplasmata > Thermoplasmatales > Thermoplasmataceae > Acidiplasma > Acidiplasma aeolicum. The sequence goes on along the minus strand of NZ_LKBG01000119.1, from coordinate 408 downwards.
GCCGGAATTTGGTCCTACATTATCTTTCAATCCTATTAAGGTTCTATTTTAACTTTATATATACAATGATACTAATGTTAGCATAACAGCCTTTCAATCCTATTAAGGTTCTATTTTAACGTTCCTTGTCGTATACAAGATGTTCGAGTTCTGCCTTTCAATCCTATTAAGGTTCTATTTTAACTATCACCTGAAGGAGTTACGCTTTAAGGGTCGAGTACTTTCAATCCTATTAAGGTTCTATTTTAACTTCCCCCAGATAACGTACAGCCCTGTGGTACTACTCCTTTCAATCCTATTAAGGTTCTATTTTAACGGAAGTGAACACTCCAGTCTCATTAAACTTTCCATCCCTTTCAATCCTATTAAGGTTCTATTTTAACAAGGGATACCAGAGGAGATAAAAGA
>NZ_LKBG01000118.1 GCF_001402945.1 Acidiplasma aeolicum | reverse complement strand
CATAGCCTTTCCCTGGAATGAAGATCTTTCAATCCTATTAAGGTTCTATTTTAACCTGTACTATGGGCAACCGGACAAAGACAATATTCCTACTTTCAATCCTATTAAGGTTCTATTTTAACGATTCTCCATTCTCGTTCTGGTTACAACAGAATATCTTTCAATCCTATTAAGGTTCTATTTTAACCATTATTGCCATTTTGGATGTACACCTCCCCACTTTCCTTTCAATCCTATTAAGGTTCTATTTTAACGGTATTCCGGTTCGGGGGCCATTTGAGAGAGAAAACTTTCAATCCTATTAAGGTTCTATTTTAACCTTACTGTGTTTATTCCTGCCTTGACGTCGTGTACAACTTTCAATCCTATTAAGGTTCTATTTTAACGTTTTAGCCTGTTCTACTCCTGTTCGCAAATCGTGCTTTCAATCCTATTAAGGTTCTATTTTAACGACATCTGGAAGAGACCAGACATATTTTGTATGGACTTTCAATCCTATTAAGGTTCTATTTTAACAATAAAATGCACTGTGCCCATCAGAATCAACAACTGTCTTTCAATCCTATTAAGGTTCTATTTTAACTAAAGAGCTCAATGAGGGCCCAACACACTGCCGACATCTTTCAATCCTATTAAGGTTCTATTTTAACTGGGAACATGACAAGGGATTCCTCGGGCAGACCGGACTTTCAATCCTATTAAGGTTCTATTTTAACAAACATTTCAAAACAACGTTTTGCTCTGGTTGTTTAACACTTTCAATCCTATTAAGGTTCTATTTTAACTTATGGTGGGATGGTAAATAATATAGGCAATGATGAAACTTTCAATCCTATTAAGGTTCTATTTTAACTATTTTCTTCCAAGCAGTTTGTCTGTCCATTTTAAATCTTTCAATCCTATTAAGGTTCTATTTTAACTATGAACCGGCATTTGGAGCTGTAAAGTTGTAAAACTTTCAATCCTATTAAGGTTCTATTTTAACTAAAGAAGAAATTTGACACATACCTGTGTTTGAAAGCTTTCAATCCTATTAAGGTTCTATTTTAACTACTTCTCTTGGCAAAGACGCAAGCTCGGGAATTGGCTTTCAATCCTATTAAGGTTCTATTTTAACGAGATCTTCCAATTCAAAGATATCCTTTACTTGAGGGAAATATAATCTTTCAATCCTATTAAGGTTCTATTTTAACGAGAAATCAACAGTTTGCCCTGCATCTGATGGATTCGGCTTTCAATCCTATTAAGGTTCTATTTTAACTGGGAACTACAACATCCGCATCCGTTACTGTAACAACTTTCAATCCTATTAAGGTTCTATTTTAACCCGGGGATGTAACAAGCATACGAAAGGACATCTATCACTTTCAATCCTATTAAGGTTCTATTTTAACGACTTTGTTGTGGTATTTCGGGTCGGGGCCATTTGACTTTCAATCCTATTAAGGTTCTATTTTAACTCTCTTTCTAATTTTCGCTTGGCCCTTGTTGCCTTCTCCTTTCAATCCTATTAAGGTTCTATTTTAACACGAATTTCCCGCAATAGCCGAGAC
>NZ_LKBG01000117.1 GCF_001402945.1 Acidiplasma aeolicum | reverse complement strand
CCTTTTCGCTTGGCCCGAAAAAAACAACCTTTACATCATCCGCCTTCTTCTTCCTCATTTTTTACAAATATTAAAGTCCCAACGTTATCTATATATTTTATAAAATTGATATTTAATTTATGTAAAAGTAATTCAACACTTGATCCTAATTCTTTTGCCCATCTGATAAGCGGAAAGCAAAAATAATCATCTGAAATTCCCACTTCCTTTGTGTCGAGAAAACTATCCAGAAATTGCCTATTTTCTAATATCGAGTTATTTACATTTTTATCATATTTATAAATTTTTTTAAATTTCGCTACTGTGAATATAGAGCTCAATGCAAGTCTTGTAAAAAAGGGATATGCTTTATGATAAAATTTAAAATAATTAAAGGTATCATCCAATGTAAATCCTTCCCCCCTTATTAAATCAACACCAAGTCTTATTCTACGAACATAGTACTTAAAATGTTTGGCATACCGTAATTCTGAATTATTTTCTGTGGGGTAACCATTAATAAACGGTATTGCAGGCACATAGTAATCACTTTTTATTCTCGCAAAAATTTCTGCATCTTCAGCTGTATATAAATTCCTCCAGCCGCCCTTTCCAAGGAGGGTATCTCTTAATATCATTAATGAATATAGACTTGCAATTGTTTTTTTACCTTGTGAATATCCATAGTTTAGTAATTTATGGAAATTTGAGTTATAATAGTTGTCTAGATCAAAATATGCAGTGTAAGAACCTTCGGTTGTATGTTTAAGGGCATAGTCTCTTCCTTTGCCCATTGACGATTTATATTGATATAATTTTAAATTATAATCTTTTTTAATTTCGTTCAATTTTTCCCAAGTACCATCATTAGAGTAATTATCAACAATTGTTATTTCATATGAAGAATCAAAAACTGATTTAATACTTTCTTCAATTGTAGTAACGTTATTATATACTGTAGCATATAAATTAATATTCTGCACCGCCTCTTATTTAATTCTGTTATATATTTTTTACTATTGCTCTTAGCGTGTCCAAACTTTCATAATTTGTTCGTCACTTGTCATATTTATTAATTTTAAAAACATAAGTGGAATATGGCAGCTAACCGCATCCCATTAATTATGGAAAGGTTGTCTCAAATAGTTACGGAGGACAGAATAAGGAAGTATTCTACAGCTCTAATTGTAAAAATTATTGTAATTTTAAAAATATATGGAATTATTTACAGGTTATCTAAATACTTCTTCAATAACCATAGAGAATTCATGGAACTGTTGAATATTACAGATATTCTGGATTTCAGGACATTATCCTATAGATTTTTAAGAATAGACTGGCATTGTATAAATTCATCAATTATTGATATAATAAATCCTTATAATGACAATGCTGCAGTAGACTCATCTATTGTTAAGACCTGCAGGGATACAACAGAGGAGAAGGAAGAATAAGAAATATAAGGATAATGATAGCTCATGTGGCTACAGCACAATGGACTATGAATATGGAAGAAAGGTGCATGCTTTAATAGATACTGATTCATTATCTGTAATGGAATGGAAGATGACCACTGCATCTGTATATGACAAGA
>NZ_LKBG01000116.1 GCF_001402945.1 Acidiplasma aeolicum | reverse complement strand
GAATACTAAAGGTGCATGCTTCAATAGATGCCGATTCATTATCCATAATGGAATGGAAGATAACCACCGCATCTGCATATGACAAGACTATAGCATTTGAAATGATAGATTCTGTAAGAGATTTCAGATATATTTTAATGGGTGCTGCATATGATTCTTCTAATTAATATATGATTATATTTTTGAGAATGCACATAGTATACCTGTTATAGGCACAAATAAGAGAAGTGGACTTGTTGAGGATAGATTAACTTATAACAGGAAACTGGGTATAGCATTAAGGAAAAAGGAATCATCAAGGTACAAATTGAGGTGGGAGATAGAAAGGACATTTTCTATTTTAAAGGAAATACTTGAAATGGAATATATATGGTATGTTAAACACAGGAATTATGACATAGCCATAGGAGAAATTATAGTTGCATACAACTGTATTGTAATGGCCAATAAAATAACCGGAAATTCAGGGAGGAAAATAATGTACATAGTGAGTTGACGTATGTTTGGACACCCTATGGTTTATTTGAAATAAGCCCGGATTTCACTGAAAACGAATTAAAAGAACACGGTGCAAACTTTATTCCAGTTGAAAAACCTTATAATATTGATAACAACATAATTGTATCCGGTGAGATACCAAGAAACCGGGGCCCGAGCCATAATGGCCACACATTTGATGAAAACGGTGGGGAAGATTTAATAAAGGATGATATGGCACTTTATTTACAAACAAAGAACGGACTTGCTATGATAACTGGATGCGGCCATTCAGGCATAGAAAACATAATGGAATACGGCATTAAAATAACAGGAAAAATAAAATACATGCAATAATGGGTGGCCTTTATTTTCTTGGCATTGATGATGAAAGAATATGTAAGAACATACATAAACTTGTATGATAAATTACTAAATTTAGTTCAAACAATTAACCATCTAACACTATCAGGTTTAAATGTTACTATTAACATAAAAGATCCAAATATACTATAAACTTTAAACTCTAATGTTTCATCAAGTAAGGAAATTCATAATTTTAAATTAAAAATAATTTATAAAATATTTAGTTTGTTCTCCTTAATTTTATTGATTAATCTTTTATCCGATGTAATTAGTGGTATTGATAATGTTATAGCCAAAAAAACATAAGATGAATCATAAACTGTAATGCCCATTTTCACGGATAAGGAAAAAGCACCCTTAACAATTTCATTAAAGCTGTGTATTTTCATTAAATTTAAAAATGAATAAGCTTTATTCATAATGGTCTCGCCGTCATCAACGGTTATATTATTTCTCTGTATCCTCTTCCATACAGTATTTAAAGATTCGTAATAGGTAAGATCTAATATATGAAAATAATCAAAATTGGATATTTTATTTTCTATATTTTCTGTTGTGCTATCTTCCATTAAAAGCGACATTAAGGCTGACGTATCAAGAACTGCCTCTTTTTTATCTATCACGGTCATCCCTAATTAATTTGTATGAATCATCAAAAATCCCATATTTTGCTTTCATTTTATTCCTGTTGTTATTTATATCATTTAATTCTTCCTTTATATGTTCCTTTTTAACCAATAATTCAAGATAGTTTCTAACCTCATTGTTTGGTTTTTCAAGACCAAAATAGGCATTCTCTATTTTTTCATAATCG
>NZ_LKBG01000115.1 GCF_001402945.1 Acidiplasma aeolicum | reverse complement strand
GAATTCAACCATGGATGCACATCAATTATAGATGATAAATCGTTGCTAATCCTCATTGGCGATGGCTATAACAATGAAAGAATGAACCAGATAGTAAGAGCATGCAGGGTAACCGGGACAAAAACACTGACATTAAATGGCAGTGGTGATTTTAACATAAACATAGATGGATTTAATGATATTTACCTTAATCCTGTATTAAACATTGTGCCCCTTTATTATCTTGCATATTTCATGGCAGTTCAGAGGCATATTAACCCGGACCTGTTAAGATTCGATGAAAAAAAATATCTGGAATTTGATAATATAATATTTCCGCCAGGGGCGCATTAACAGAATGGAAATAAATCCCGGAAATATTTCATTAAATTTTCAGGTATGGTTTCATATAAATCCAGAATAATTTTTTTATCACTGTTTTCTATTCCGCGTCTTATCCTTTCAACGATTAGGTTTATATTTTCTTCAGTTTTGGCCTCCTGAAGCATTTTTATATCGTATAATAATTCATTTTTACCGTACATATTTTATGTTATAATTTTATGTATTTAAAATAAACTTTATCGGGCAAATAAATTAGCATGAATCATTAAATATTAAAATAATAGTACGGAAAAAACAATATATAGTTTATCCATCCCCAATAATGATAGGAGCAATACTTGCAGGAGGATACGGAAAACGGCTTAAGCCCCTGACTGATAGAATTCCGAAGGCGCTTATTGAACTTAAGGATAATTATACCATAATGGACAGGCAGCTCTTTGATTTTAAAAATGCTGGAATTAATGATGTTTATGTTCTTTCAGGATATCTCGGTGATAAAATAGAGGATAGATATAGGGATTTTAAGGATGTTAATATTCATTATTTAAGGGAGGAAAAGCCCATGGGAACATTATATTCAATACAAAATTTACTAGAAAATGTAAATGAGGATATAATACTCAGAAATGGTGATACAGTATCTGATATAGACCTTAATAATTTTATAGATTATTCAAGGAATAAAAATTATGGCATGATTATGTACATAACGAAAATGAAAAGCCCCTACGGCATAGTTGAATTTGCCGGAGACAGGGCATTTAATTTTAAGGAAAAACCCGAGCTGAATTATTATATAAATGCTGGCATATACTATATTAAAAAGAATGTTTTTGAATTATTTAAAAGGGATTATATTGAAAAGGATATTGAAAAGTCAGTATTTCCTGCACTTGTTGCCTCTGATAACCTTGGTGTGTATAAGGATGATTCCCTCTGGATGGGGATAGACAGTGAAAAGGATCTTGAGGCCATCAGAAAGGAATATATGAACAGGCACGATGAAAGTTTTGGATACATTAAAAAAATTTTCAACTCGGACAGTGTATCCATTTTAGAGTATTTTATCAGAAAGGGGAGCAAAATACAAATTCATGATGGTGGTATAATAAAAATAATTTCCGGTAACGGTTATATTTTAAACGATGAGAAAAGAAAATATGATGAAAACTTTTCAGATGCAATATATAAAGATTTCTATATATTACCATATGAGAATACAAAAATTCAAATAATAAATTTTTTGAAACCAGAAAATAATAAATAGGATTAAAAAAATTTAAATTTTTTTGCAAATGTTTATTTAGTAAATAATAATGGATATTATCATGACCGTAAATAGAAATGAATTATTAAAGGCGCTGGACAACATATATGGTAAAAAGGGCATGTCCAGCAGGGATGTGGAGGATCTATG
>NZ_LKBG01000114.1 GCF_001402945.1 Acidiplasma aeolicum | reverse complement strand
AGGTTACAGGTGTGCACTGGTACAACCAGACATCAAGCATGCTTCCAGCCCCTGGCTCTGGCGATGTACCACTCTATGTCACATTCACAGCACTTGCAACTGAAAATGTAAGTGGATTTATAAACCTTACATCACCTTTTAGCTACAGCTATATATCAGGTCCTAACAGTGATGTTAAATCAGTGTATACACTATCATTAACAGCAGGACATAGCTATACAATAATGCAGATGGTGAACATAAGCGCCAGTGCATCAGGTAATTTATATGAGGAAAATATAACATTATCAACATCATCTGGTTCATCAAATGCAAACTTTACCCTTCCCCTTGGCCAGCCCAGTTTATCTGTGGTAACATATTATACAAATCCCCCTGTGATATATCAGGATCAGAAGGGAATAAAATTAACAGTGGTAACATCAAATACAGGAACAAGCAATGCAAATAATGTAACCGCAGGAATTTATTCTAAATATTTTAATGTTATATCACCTGCAAATTATAGCATTAAGTATTATCCGCTTGGTAAAATTCTGAACTTTACATTCTATTTAAATGCCAAAAATGTCTCAGGCAGCGCGCCTATTTATTTTTCAATGTATAATATAACATATACACTTAAATCAAGGATAAATTCAGATCAGTATGTTAATCTAAAAATAACTGAGGCATCAGATAAACTGGTCTCGGGTGAGAAAAAACAGATAATTACATTTTATATAAACAATACAGGCAATAAAACATTCAGGGATTTAAATATACACATGCTAATGCCAAGTGTAATATCAATACACATACCATCATCAAACCCACTGGCAGCCCTGGATGCGGATAATGTTACATACTCCTCCTTAAAACCCGGGCAGTCCCTGAAGGTTACATTTATAGTCGATGTTTCTGATGTATACAGTGGTAATTATCCTGTTCAGCTCCTTGTGGAATACAGGTTTAATAATACGGAATCTGTATTCTACAAAACCGCAACATTTACAGAAAAGGTATCACCATCGCCTGATGAGGAAATCGAACATAACATAATAAAACCAGAATATCTTGTTCCAATAGTACTTGTAATAGCCATATTAATAATAATAGGAGCAGCGGTAAGGCACAGCCATAAAAAGGAAAAAAATATGAATAAAAATAACAAAAAATAAATTTAATTAAAACTTTATCAAATGTGAAACTATGAATGATTATACACTAAGAATACTGTATATACTTAACCTGAAGGAAATGACAGGTTACGGCCTCGCAAAACGTATATTAAGCACAAATACCCACAGGAATATATCAAATGGTGCGTTAATGCCCGCAATAAATAATTTATTAAAAAAAGGATTAATATATTCAAAAATTATAAACAATAAAAAATATTATTTTTTAACGGATTCCGGTAAAAAACTGATAAATAACCTGATGGAACTTAATGATGAGATCAAAAATGAGGCCATTATAGATACAATAAGCCAGGAATTTCCATATATAAACGTATTCACAGACATTAATGATTTTACTGTTCTTAAAAATGTAATTAAGAAAATAGGCCCGGGAATTATTAATCTTATAAGGTACTCATTTATACTGGAAAAAAATGGGCAAAAAGAGAAACTTAATGATATAATAAATTATCTTAATGAATTTAATCCTGAGAAATTACAGAAAACAAAATAATATTTATTGGTAATTGATGATATGAATAATAATTTAAAAAGTAAATTTTTAAAAACTTATTTAATAATG
>NZ_LKBG01000113.1 GCF_001402945.1 Acidiplasma aeolicum | reverse complement strand
TGACAAAATTTTAAATTATTAAATAAATTTTGTAAAAATATAAAATAACACTTATATATATTGTCAATGTTATGTATTTCCATATCATAAAGAATAAATACAACTCAATGTTTAAATCATTATGGTTGATACAGCCGTTGAGGATCAAAATAAACACTCCTATAGAAAAGATTTGGGGCTATGGAGTGTTGTTATGCTTGCTCTTGGTGGGATACTAGGTCCTGCTGTGGCATATGCACCCGTGTATACACTGGCCGATGCAGGCCCTGTAGGCATTCTTGCATGGCCCATAGCAATGATAATGATACTGCCAATAGGTCTTGTTTTTGCAGAACTTGGCACAACCTGGCCAAAGGCCGGTGGTGTTGCATACTATCCATCAAAAAGTAACGGTCCCCTGGTGGGTGCAATTAATGGGTGGTCATCCATGGTTGGATACCTTTTTGTCGGGCCCGTAATTGTTTTTGCTGTCGTTGAATATCTGAGCTTTTATTATCCGCCCCTTTATGTAAACGGTGTTTTATCGTATGCCGGCATTGCTGTGGCTGAGGTAATACTTGTGCTTGTTTTTCTTGTTAATGTGTTAAGGATTAAGCACATGGGTGGGATAAATCTGGTTCTCACCATAATAAGCATAATATTAATAGCAATTATAATAATATCACTATCATTTTATTTTAAGCCCTCAAATCTTGTCTCACCCAGCGTTGGAGGATTTGCACCTTATGGATTTACCGGTCTGTTTGGAGCCATAACAATAACAGTTTTTGGATATGGTGGATTCAGGCAGCCAATTGATTATTCTGAAGAGGTTAAAAATCCGGGCAAAAGTATACCTGTCGCAATTATAGTGGCACTGCTTGCCTCAGGCCTGATATTCTCCTTCGAATCCCTGGCATTTGCCGGTGCAATAAATTTCTCAAAATTCGGCACAGCCAACGGTAACTGGGCCTCATTATTAAATTACAGTGCACCATATGCCACCATAGCACAGACCCTCGTCCTTCCTGCAATAGTTGTTATAGCCATAATAGCCGCATTAATAGCCACCTTCAAGGACGGTGTTATATACTATGGGAGTACAGCAAGGGTTGGTGAAATACTTTCAAGGGAGGATAAATATTTCCCCAGATTCCTTGGTAAAATGAACATACGCGGAATACCAATTTACTCAATTATCATGGTACTCATAATAACAATAGTCCTGGTTGCACTGGGAAGGTCACTGGCAACCATTATAAATATCATGGTTGATGGATTTTTATTATCCTATGCCCCGGGGGCAATTAGCCTTATGGTGTTTAGAAAGACGGAACCAAATATAAAAAGGCCGTTTAAGCTTCCATTTGCAAACGTCCTGGCTCCAATAGCTTTTGTTGTTTCAAATCTTCTTGTTTACTGGTCTGGATGGTCTGCCATTGAAATCATAGTACCGCTGGATTTTGCAGGCGTTGTTTTTGTGCTTGTATACAACCATTACAATAAACTGGATGCAAAATATGCAATGTACGGTATCTGGCTTCCTGTGTATTTAATACTTATAGTTGTATTATCGTACATAGGCAGCAGCTTCTTTGGAGGCCATAATTATATACCATTTCCATACGATACATTTGTGTTCATAATAATCACGCTAATATTTTATTATATAGGCACTGAAATGGGCATAAGGAGTGTTAATTACATAAGAAAGAAGAACGGTAAGGCTGCGGCCGGAAATTAAAAATATGAGTACATTAATGTTAAGCTCGGAACCAAGGCACCAATGGTTGTTTT
>NZ_LKBG01000112.1 GCF_001402945.1 Acidiplasma aeolicum | reverse complement strand
TTATTATTATCCTCCTGAATATAATAATAATACTTTCTCCATAGGAATAAAAACAATATTTTTATTCCTATGGAGAAAGTATTATTATTATATTCAGGAGGATTAGATACATCTGTCATGGCAAAATGGATACAGGAAAATTTAAAAAAGGAGGTTGTGACATTAACATTGAACATAGGAAACAGTAACCTTGATGAGATAAAGGAAAAGGCAATTTCACTTGGTGTTTCAGATGCTATAGTCGAGGATGTTAAAAATGAATTTGCTGAAAAATACATTAAAAAGGAGATATATGCAGATGGCTTTTATGGCGATTACCCGCTTTCAACTGCAATTGCAAGGCCGCTAATGGCTGAGAAGGCCGTTAAATATGCAGAGGAATATGGCTGCAGTACAATAGCACACGGGTCAACCGGTAAGGGTAATGACCAGGTAAGGTTTGAGGTGACAATTAAAGCTTTAAATAATAATATTGATGTAATTGCACCGGTTAGGGACTGGAATATGAACAGGCCCGATGAAATAGCATATGCAAAATCACATGGCATAAATATTACATACGGTGGCAAGTATTCTGTTGATGAGAATCTCTGGGGTAGGTCAATAGAGGGCTCAAACCTTGAAAAACTTACCAATCCTGTTGAGGACGATGTTTATGAGTGGGTAACACCGCCGAAAAATGCGCCAGACATTGAAACAGAGCTATCTCTTGAGTTTAAAAATGGAATTCCGAGTGCAATAAACGGTGTACATTATAGTTTAAAGGAGATTACTGAGAGGTTAAACAAAATTGCCGGTGAGAATGGAATAGGTTTTATAAATCATATAGAGAACAGGGTAACAGGAATTAAAAGCCATGAGATATATGAGTGCCCCGCTGCTGTGTTAATATTAAAAGCGCATAAAATTTTTGAATCGCTAATATTAAATAAAAACGAGGCAGACATTAAAAATTATATGGATTTTCAGTGGTCAAACAATGTTTATAACGGTCTCTGGTATGATCCGGTTATGGAGCATATTAATGCATTTGAGCAGAGCATTAACAAATACATAGAGGGAGAAATCAAGCTTGGCCTGTATAAGGGCAATATATCATTAAAAACCATCGATAGTGAATATTCTCTATACGACTATGATACAGTCAGCTATGACAACAGCATATTTAAACAGGACTCTGCTAAGGGGTTCATAGATATTTATAAAAATAATACCGTGCTTGGGTCTGCTGCAAGGAAAAAAACCCTAAAAGTGATTGAATGAAGATATGGTCAGGAAGCGCTGCATCAGAGGGTGATAACAGCGCCTATGATTTTATGGTTAAAAAGGACATAAATGTAGATGCCTATCTGGTAAGGTATGAGGCACTGCATCTATTAATGTATAATTTTTATTTATACAATCATGGAATAATAAAAAAAGAGGATGCAAAGAAAATATTCATTGCACTCATAAAGGCCTATGAGGATGGCATAAAACTAAATGAATCCCTGGAGGATGTTCATGGCAATATGGAATATTATATAATTGAAAATGCTGGAGAGGCTGGCAGGAATCTTAGAATGTTTATGTCAAGAAATGAGCAGGTGCACACAGATTTTAATTTTTTTGCAATGGAAACTTTATTATCATTCCAGAAAAGCATTCTTGAAACTGTAAAGGTAATAAATAATATAAGGCAGGATGGGGTTTTACCGGGATACACACATTTTAGGCAGGCCATGCCCATAAGGTATTCAACATATCTTAATTATATATCAGAAATATTTACATCAGCATTTTACAGGCTTAATGATGTTTTTAATGATCTTCTGGAATTACCACTGGGATATGGTTCTGGATTTGGTTCTGTATCCGGTGTTGATTTTGGTGAGGTTGCATCATACATTGGCATGAAAAAAAATATTAGGAACCCGCTGTTTGAATCAACCAGGTATATTGATACATACATAAATATAATATCTGTATTAAATCAGTTTCTTATAGACATATCAAGAATTTTTCAGGATTTGATAATATTTTCAGGTGACGAGATGGGCATAATAAGGCTTCCACCGGGATATGTCACGGGCAGCTCATTAATGCCGAATAAGGTTAATCCAGACTTTCTTGAAATTTTTCAGGGCTATGTCTCCAGATCCATTTCTCTAGCATCATTGATTTATTCTACCACCATAAATAAAACGCCAGGATATCACAGGGATTTTCAAATAATTAAGGATGAATTCATCCCGTTTTTAATAGATTTAAAAATTATTTTAAATGGCATGCCCGCACTTTTTAATGGTATTGAATTTGATTCAGAAAAAGCAATTAATATGATTAAAAATACAACATATGCAACATATAATTCAAGACTGGAGTTCAATAAAACACAAAACTGGAAGGAGGCCTATAAAGATACTGGAAATAAGATAAGAAATGGCATTCAGCTACAGGATTATATACCAGAGGCAGAAACGGATCATTTGGATACCAAAAAAATGGATGATGTATTAAGGGAAAATGAAAAATTTATTTACAGTAATATAAATGATTTTATTAAAAAAATTAAAAAAATAGTTGAAAGTTAGTTTTAATTTCCAAATACATCAATTTTTCTGGAGTTTTTTATTCTGTAAAGGTAGTCCAGAACTGATGGCCTGAAGTATGTGTCAATATATTCTAGTATTTCATTATCCGTTTCTCCAGACTGGTTAAATATTTCAGCCATTAAGTATGGCATAAATCCCTTAACATCCCCGATGGTAAATCCATGGGATTTCCATGTCATGCTTATTTCTTTGGCTATGCCCTTAAGATTCTGCATGGTATATGTTTCAACATCCTTTTCCTCTATACCATAGCCGGCGTCCTTTTTGGCAGATGCTTTCTTTTCCATAATTACATCATCAACCATAGAGAACACCTCCAAAAAGTTAATTACAAAGTTTTATTTAAATATTTCTATAAGACTTTATAGAAGTTTATATTTATATTATATTTTTGCCACCCTTCATTGGTATTCGTTAAAAAGATATTTAATTAAGATAATGATTTAGTTTATATGCTTGACATAGTATCCATGGAAAATAAATGGAGGGATTACTGGAAAAAAAATAATGTTTTTAAATTTACAAAGGGCGATAAAAATTTTTCAATAGATACACCACCACCAACGGTCTCGGGTAAAATGCACCTTGGACATGCTTATTCCTATCCACACCAGGATTTCATAGCCAGATATAAAAGAATGAAGGGTTACAATGTATTTTATCCATGGGGATTTGATGACAATGGTTTACCAACAGAAAGATACGTGGAGAAAACAAGGAATGTTACAATAGAAAATACACCATTAGGTGATTATATAGAAATATGCAAGGAGGAGAGCAAAAAGGCAGAGCTTGAACTTGCAGATGCATGGTACTCAATAGGCCTCAGTGCATCATTTAACGATTATATAGACACATCATCTGATTTTTCAATGAAAATGTCCCAGAAGTTATTTCTGGATCTTGCCAGATCTGGAAGGGCTTACAGGGCTGAGGCGCCGTATATAAGATGTCCAACATGTAAAACTGCCATTTCACAGATAGAGATGAAGGATGCAATTATAGATACGGACCTTGTTTACGTTAATTTTGATGGGATAGAAATTGCAACAACAAGGCCGGAAATGCTTGGTGCCTGTGTGGCTGTGTTTGTTAATCCCGGTGATGAAAGGTATAAGAATATAATTGGAAAAAAAATAAAGGTGCCGCTCTATGGCAATGAGGTTCCGGTAATGTCAGATGAATCAATAGACATGAATTTCGGTACTGGTGCAGAAATGCTTTGTACCTTTGGTGATCAGAATGATCTTGAACTCTGGAGGAAGTATAATCTGGATTCACGCATAATATTAAAGAACGATAAACTTAATGATTCAAGGTATTTAGATAATATTGGGATTAAAGAAGCAAGAAAGAGAATTATTGAAGAGCTGAAAAAAAATAATTATATAATAAAAATAGAAAAAATTAAACATTCAGTAAATACGCATGAAAGATGTGGAACCCCAATAGAAATAGGTATAAGCAAACAATGGTACATAAAAGACCTGGATATAAAAAAGGAGTTATTAGAATTTGGAGATAAAATAGAATGGATACCGGAATACATGAAAACCAGGTATGATAACTGGGTAAATGGACTTAGATGGGACTGGTGCATCTCAAGGCAGAGGTATTTTGGCATACCATTTCCTGTATGGTACTGCAATAAATGCGGAACAATAATTTATGCAGATGAAAAGGATCTGCCTGTGGACCCCAGGCTTGTAAATAAAAATATTAAATGCCCCGCCTGCGGTTCTGATGATGTTCAGCCTGAAAGGGATGTTATGGATACCTGGGCCACATCTTCAATAAGCCCAACGTTATATTTAACGCATATAAATTCCATGGATATGTATCCAATGGATGTCAGGTTTCAGGGGCATGACATTATTACATCATGGGCATTTACAACCATATTAAGATCCTACCTGCATTACAATAAAATACCGTGGAAAAAAATTGCAATAAGCGGCAATGTTTATGACCCTTTTGGACAGAAAATGAGTAAAAGCAAGGGAAATATAGTGGAGCCAAAGGATATAATAGAGAAATATGGTGCTGATGCGCTCAGATTCTGGGGTTCAACCACAATGCCTGGTGAAAATATAAAATTAAGGGAGCAGGATCTTGTAAGGGGCAAAAAAACTGTTATCAAGCTTTATAATTCATTAAATCTTCTAAAAATAATATCAGGTGGAAAAATACAGGGAGATATTAATATAATAAAATCTCCGGTAAATAAGTGGATAATGTCCAAATATGAAAAAACTGTCAGGGAAGTAACAGGATACATGGATGCATATGAGGTTATGAAGGCAAGAAGCGCACTCGATAAATTCTTCTGGAGCAACTACTGTGACAATTACCTTGAAATTATCAAAAATGATAATGAGGAATACAGAAATGAGAATATTGCAGTTTCTTACCTTATAATGGAAAATGTTTTAAAAATGTACTCACCAATTATGCCATTTATAACAGAGGAATTATATCACGAAATACATCCTGATTCGATAAGCATAGCCCTTGAAAAATATCCGGAATATGATGATAAATACCTATTTAATGAGGAAAATGATATAGATTACATAATTTCTGTTATAAATAGTATCAGGGCACTAAAAAGCAGCCTAAAAATATCAATGGCAGCACCGATAGATTCATTAAATATTACTGGAGATTCAGAAAAAATAGGCAGATATGGTTACATAATAAAAAATTTAATGCATATAAATAACATAAAAATAACCAGCGGTGAAAATATAAATATAAATGTAATTCAATAAAGATCTAAATATTTTTTAATTTCCCAGTCTGTAACGTGTGATCTGAAATCCTCCCATTCCTTCTCCTTTGCCTTCAGAAACTCATCATACATGAAATCCCCAAGGATCTTTTTCATAAGTGTGCTTTCCCTGAATGCATCCAGTGCCTGACCAAGAGACCCTGGCATCGACTTTATACCGTTTTTAATTCTTTCCTCACGGCTCATTTCAAAGATATTCTTTTCAACGGGTTCTGGTGGTTCTATCTTATTCTCTATTCCCTCAAGGCCCATGCCAAGGATTACTGCAAATTGCAGGTACTGATTTCCTGCAGAATCCGGGAATCTTAATTCCATTCTCTTGCCCTTGGGGCTTGCATGCGGTACCCTTATAAGTGCGCTCCTATTTTTATTTGCCCATGCAATATATACAGGCGCCTCAAATCCAGGTATTAACCTTTTATATGAGTTTACTGTTGATGCCAGTACCGGTGCTGCACCTGGTACATACTGGAGAATTCCACCAAGGTAGTGCATTGCATACTCACTGAGACCATATTTATTTCTTTCATCGTAAAACAGGTTTTCATCACCTGAAAATATGCTCTGATGTACATGCATTCCATTGCCGTTTATTCCCTTGATGGGCTTTGGCATGAAAGTGGCATGGTATCCATAGGCATTGGCTGTTTCTTTGACTATGCTTTTTATTATAATTATCCTGTCGGCCATTTCAACTGCTGTGGAATATTTAACATCAATCTCGTGCTGACCGTATGCCACCTCATGGTGTGATGCCTCTGGATAATAATTTACAGCCTCAAGTTTTTGAAGTATTTCCTGTTTTACAGTAAAGGATTTATCAAGGGGTTCGCGGTCAAAATATCCACCAAGGTCGCTTGGATATACTGTTGGATTTCCATCCTCGTCCTGTTCAAAAATAAAATATTCAAGCTCAGGACCAACATAATATGTTTTATTTTCCTTTGCCAGTCTTTCAACCTGCCTTTCAAGTATATACCTTGGGTCCCCCTCAAATCTTGTTCCATCTGGATTAAAAATCTTGCAAACAAATCTTACAGTTTTACCTGCATAATTTTCATTGCTTAAAAGTATATAAGATGAGAGTTCAGGTACTGCCTTCATATCTGAATTCTGAATTTCTTTAAATCCAAGAATTGAACTGCCATCAAACATTATGCCATTATATATTACGTCCTCAAACCTATTTTTTGGGACAGTTAGTGATTTAACATTGCCCATAAGATCAGTAAACTGCAGCTGCAAAAATTCAATACCTTCCTTTTTAAGCCTTTCTAAAACGGCCTCTTCATCCTGCATATAGCCATATACACTTATGTGATATATATTTTTATGATTATTTATTAGCATTTTGGCAAAATAAATAATGATTCCTAAAAAAATAAAATTATATATATAATTAATAAAATAAATATAACGATGCAATACAAAAACATAAAAATTAATTAAAGTAATTATTATTTAATATTTATGAACCCAAGAGAGCTTAAAAGGATGATGTCCCAAATGGGAATAAAATCCACGGAAATGAATGACGTAAAGGAGGTTGTTTTTAGAGGAACAGATAAGGATTATGTAATTGAGAATGCAAGGGTTACAATGATAGAGGCCCAGGGCCAGAGAACATTTCAGGTTCTTGGCACGATGAAGGAGGTTGAAAAAACAAAAACTGAAAGTCAGGGATTTAACGAGGATGATATAAAACTTGTTATGGAACAGGCCAAGGTTTCAAGGGAAAAGGCAATTGAGGCTTTAAAAAAGGCTGATGGAGAACCTGCACAGGCCATTATTGATCTTCAGAACTAGATATGCTGGATTTAAAAAAATTGCTTGATCAGTACAGTCCCTCAGACGAGGAAAATAAAAAACTTAAATTGGTAGCCAGTAATATAATTAAAAGTTTAAATGATGAGTGCAGTAAATTAAAAATTGATGCAGAGGCTGTGGAGGTTGGATCTGTATCCAAGGATACAAATTTAAAGTGCAGTGATATAGACATTTTCATACTTTTTAACAAGAAATATGATAAGGAATTCATGGAGAATACCGGCCTTAAACTGGGCCATAAAATTCTTCAGGATGGAATTGAAAAATATGCTGAACACCCATATGTATCAGGGCATATTGATAATATAAAGGTGGATATTGTTCCTGCATATAAGATGAACCCAGGAGAAAGAATAGAATCCACTGTTGATAGAACACCACTGCACACAAAGTTTGTAAATGAAAATTCAAATGAAAACATAAGGAATGACATAAGAAAATTAAAAATTTTTATGAAGCAGGTTAATGTATATGGTTCAGAAATTTCAAAATCGGGTTTCTCAGGATATTTATGTGAAATAATGGTTATTAATCTTGGATCGTTTATAAATGTTTTAAAAAAATTTGCAGAAAATAAGGGCAGATTTTTAATTCCTGATGATAAATCGCTTGAAAAAAAATTCCCTGAACCGGTTATAATAATAGACCCTGTTGATACAACAAGGAACGCCGCTGCAGCTGTAAGCCTGGAAAATCTGGCACGTATGGAGATTGCTTCAAAACTTTATCTTGAAACTCCAGAGAATTTACCATTAGGCAGTTTAAATAACAATAACATAAAGGATCGCGGCACATATATGAAAATTTTTACCATGGAAAGACCTGATGTTATTGATGATATAATATATCCACAGGCAGTTAGATTTAAGAATAAACTTTTTGGAATATTTGACAAATATGGATACAGGCCTGTATCATCAGAGATCCTTGTTAATAATAAAATAGAGATATTAATTGAATATGAGAGGGAAAAACCTCCTGATATGCTTATACATTCAGGTCCTCCTGCTGATTCTAATGAGGTTATAAAGTTTATTAAAATATGGATGAATAATGACCGCCTTCTAAGGGGCCCATATATTAATGGAAACAGGCTATATGTCGATATAAAAAATGAGAATACCGATTTTTCAAAAATTTTTGAAACAGAGTTGAAAAAAATTGATATAGGCCGGCATTTAAATCCATTAAAAAATAAAATACATGTAATTGACGTGGATAAAAATACACAGTATGATGTTCTTAAAAAGTTTTATAAAAAAAATATTTTCTTTGATTAACTTATCCACCAGAAAAAACCTCAAGCAAAACAACGTTATCGTCTGGCTTTATAATTTCATCGTCAGTTACCGGATCCCCATTTACAAGAACAACATACTCATCCGGATTTATTTTAAACATACTATAAAGTTCCCTTACAACGCATGGTGATGAAATACTTTCCTCAATTTTATTTCTTCCGATAACCCTTATCATAAACAGCTCCGGGCAGATTTGAACTGCCGTCATCGGATCCAAAGTCCGGTATGCTTGGCCGCTACACCACGGAGCTATAAAACATAATATTTTTAAAATATATAAGAAATTTGAATTGTAGAATAAATATATAAACAAATTTAAAAAAAATTAAAGTTATTTTTTGGCGCAGTTAAACTCGTTAGAGCAGGTTTTACCCAAACTTTTGAGAATTGAGAACACAATTCCAAGACCCTTCTGGGTATCCTCGTCCTTCATGGCATGCAGTGTTCCCATCATGCCACCAACGGGTGTTACAGTTTCATTCTTAATTGCGTTTTCTATTGCCTTTATCATATTTACATAGTGTGGTGTTACGCTGAGGTCAAGTGTTCCAAGGGAGTTTAATATTAATTTATTGTTCATTATTAAATTCATTGTGAAGTCGTTTGATATTAATCCCATAACTGCACCCATTGATTCATCGTCATTCAGTATGCCCATAATCGGGTCTAATAATCCCTTGCCCTGCATTACAGTGATGATTTCAAGCAGGTTTGAAAGTGCCTTAATGTTTTTCTGTTCTGAAATGATCTTTAACATTGCCATTATTGAATCAGATTTTGTTGTCAATGATAGAACATCATCGCTGGTTATAAGGCCAAAGATTGTTTTCATTGTATCTTCATCGCTGAGTATTCCGGATATAACATCCAGGAAACCCATGTTGTCCAGTTTTTTAACCAGCTCTATCAGCCTTGTCAGGCTGGATATATATTCTGGTTTCATCAATTTTTCCAGCTGCTCATCCTCAGTCATCATGTCTTATCACCAGCTTGCGAGATATTTATCCAATGCCATATCTCCATTTGTCCACATAAAGTATTTGGTAAATAATTCCTTCTTTATATGGTTTGTGGGTGAGGGCTGTGCTATCTTTTCATCCCCGCCATAGAATGTTGTATCATTTACTGCTATGGCAAAGCCCTCCAGCGGGTTATCTGCTATACATACCACCTCAGGTGCATATTCCTCCTGCTTTGTTGGCACACCAAGCCTGTTTGCAAGATCTTCCATTGCAATCCTGGATGTCTGCACTGCAAGGAATCCCAGCTTGGGAACTGTGACCTGGTTTGCATCACCACATGCATATACATTGGGGTATGTTACTGACCTCATGTGCTCATCGGTTGGTATGAACCCGCCGTCATCAAATAAATCAGGTGTTGAGTTTGCAACGGCGTCGTTCTTTTCATATGGTGGCAGTATTATTGCAAGATCGGCTTTTATTGTCTTTCCGCTCTCATCCACTATTTCATCCTTCTTAATTTCCTTTAACTTGAAGTTCCATACCATATCAAATCCAGCCTGGGCAAATAGGCTTTTTACGACGCTCCTTGATTCCTTTGCTATATCTGTAAGTATCTCCTCTCCCGGTGAGAATATTGTTATGTGTGTTTTGTCTAAAAGTCCCTTCTTTTTAAGGAATGCCGGAACCATTAAGGAGAGCTCAAATATTGGGCCCTCACATGCTGAGTCTGCCACTGATGCCCAGTTCTTTGGATACTTACCCCTTGGTGTTAATGTGCCCTGATAAAATACTCCGGATCCAATTGCTATGTTTCCTCCCTTCCAGTTTTCAAGCTTCTCATGTAATGCTGTTGCATACTGTGGCTCACATACGCTGTTTCCATATTCTTCCCAGCCCTTGATGTGTTCTATTCCAAGCTTTGCTCCAAAGGCAACAACAAGGTAATCATAGGATGCTTCCTTCTTTTCCTTGCTTGGAAGTTCATATTCTACCTTATTCTTTTTAGCATCAATTTTTGTAACCGTACCAAGTATGAATTTAATTCCCTTTGCCGGTAATGCTGTTGCCAGATCAACCTCAAGCTCTTCAGCTGTTGATACACCTATGGCCACATGTGGCATCCCGGGCCTGAAGGCCGCATATGGTGTGTTATTTATCAATGTAACATCTATTTTATCTCCTAAAAGCCTCTTTGCGGTATAAGCAGCTGTTAACCCTGCAAATCTTCCACCCAAAACTAGTAATTTAGTCATGTTAACTCACTTATTATAATATAATATCATAATATATTAACCTTTTTGTCACAAATATGAATTAAATAACGTAATTATGTAATAATTTTTAAACTCCTGTGAAGGATGGTGTGAATAAAAAGCAATTTTTCATATATGTGATTAAATGGGACGTTTTGTTTCATTAAATGTCGTTTTTGATACATGTTGTTTTGTATATGATAGAAATTGGGTTAAATCCTTAATATTTTTTAAACAGATATGTAAATAAAAATTTAATTATTTATTTCATATTTTTCATTTAATATATATTTTATGATGTCATGTGTTCCGGCATTTCCTCCAGATTCCACTGGAATTATTTTATTTTGAAGCATTTGGTTAATGATGTTCTTAATTCTTTGTGCATCCTTTTTATATCCAAGATAATCCAGAAGCATTGACCCTGATAATACTCCGGCAATGGGATTTGCTATTCCCTTCCCGGCAATATCAGGTGCGCTACCATGAACAGGTTCAAACATTGCATTTTTATCGCCAATATTTCCACTGGCAGCATATCCCAAACTTCCTGCAAGTGCAGATGTCATGTCTGAGAGAATGTCGCCATAAAGATTTGGTGCAATAATGTGCTTATATTTTTCAGGATGTAAGATAATATTGTACGCAAGTGAATCGGCATATTCGAATTTTATATTTTTATTAAATTTTGATGATTCATTTTTTGCAATTTCCCTCCAGAAAAGATACATTGATATTGCGTTTGCCTTATCTGTTATCACAATGTTATCATCTTCAATTAATTCATATGCCTTCCTGAAGAATCTTGTTATATTTTTTTCTGTAAGTATTCCAAGATTATAATTAAGTTTATCATTAGATGTTCCAGATATTTTAATATCATAATTATTTAGTGCATCAGAGTGCCTAAATTCCATATCATTATCAAGGGTGCCGTTTATTAATGAGTAAAAATCCTCCTTATTTTCGCGGTATATTGTTATGTTTAGATTATTATATTTAGACACATTTGGCATTGACATAACAGGCCTAATGTTCATATAAAGGTCCAGATCTTTTCTAAGTCTCAATATAACCTCCTGCTCCATTATACCAGGCTTAATTCTAAAATCGCCAATGGCCCCAAAAAGAATTGCCCTGTATGATTTTAATTCTGAGATTTCATTATCTGTTACTGTAATACCCTTATTTAAGTATCTCTCAGATGATATATCATAATATATAAAATTGATTTCATCGTTTATATTATTTATAACCCGGCAAACCTCAGGTATAATTTCCTTACCTATACCATCTCCTGGAATAACCGCAACGTCTACCATTTATATTCCCTCACATAATTTATTAACCCACCAGCATTTATTATATTTTTTAGAAAATCTGGATATTTTTTAAATGTATATTTTTTATTATTAATTAATATAACGCTATCATTGAAATCTATCGATATTTTATCACCGGAATTTGCATTGATTTTTGCCTCTATTAATGGCATTCCAAGGTTTATTGCATTTCTAAAAAATATCCTGGCAAAGCTCTCAGCTATTACACATGATATGCCAAGGCCCTTTATGGTTAAAACCGCATGTTCCCTGCTTGAACCTGACCCAAAATTTTTGCCTGCGATAATTACATCCCCTGGCTTTATTTTTCCGGCAAGTTCGGGGTCTGTGTATTCCATAAAGTGCTTGGCAAGTTCTTTCTCATCAGATGTAACCAGATACCTGGCCGGTATAATCTGATCAGTATCTATATCGTCTCCAAGAACCCATACATTTCCTGTTATCCTGTCATTCATTTAAATCTCCTCCGGCGATGCTATTCTGCCTAATATTGCCGAGGCAGCCACAACACTGGGGTTAGCTAAATAAACCTTTGAGGTTTTATCGCCCATTCTGCCTATAAAATTGCGGTTTGTGCTTGAAATGCAAACCTCCCCGGGTCCAAGAACACCCATATAACCACCAAGGCATGCACCGCATGTTGTGCCTGAAAAATAACCTCCGGCATTTACTATTATATCTATTAATCCCTCCCTTAGGGCCTGATTATAGACCTCCTGGCTTGCTGGAACCACCATTAGTCTAACCCTTTTGTTAATTTTTCTACCCTTTAAAATTTCTGCAGCCTTTCTAATATCCTCTATTCTGCCATTTGTGCACGACCCTATGTATGCCTGGTCTATTTCAACCCTAACCTCCGATAATGGTTTAACATTTGCCGGAGAGTTTGGTACTGCAACTGAGGGCTCGATATCATCTGCGTCGATATTAATTATGGATTCATAATGTGCGTCGGCGTCAGATTTAACTATTTCATAATCACCGCGAACCCGTTTATTAAGGTATTCTATTGTTTTATCATCTGTATCGAAGAATGAACATTTTGCCCCCGCCTCGGTTGTCATATTTGCTATTGTCATGCGTTCATTAACAGGTAATGAAGAAATTGCAGTACCGGAAAATTCCATGCATTTGTATGTTGCACCATCATGACCTGTAATTGATAAAACCTTTAATGCAACATCCTTACCCTCAACTCCCTTTTTTAGTTTTCCATTAATGTTTATTTTTATTGTTTCAGGAACCTTAAACCACATTTTTCCTGTGGCAAAAATTACACCTGCCTCAGTGCTGCCTATTCCAACAGATATTGAGGATAATGCACCGTATGTATTTGTATGTGAATCTGCACCGGCAATAAGCCTTCCGGGTGCTGCAAAGCCCTTTTCCATCATAACCTGATGGCATACCCCGCCATTGCCTATGTCAAAAAAATTCTCAATTCCATTATTTAGCGCAAAATCCTTTACCTTTCTGTACTGTATTGCAGATTTAATATCCTTGGGTGGTACAAAATGATCCGGGATAATCACTATTTTATCCCTGACGGGTGCATTTCCTATGGAATTAAAAGCATCCACTGCAATGGGCCCGGTAATATCATTAACCATAACATAATCAACATCTGCAACAACATAGTCCCCGGCATAAGAATCCGTGTGGGATTTTTTGCTGAAAACCTTTTCAACCGCAGTTTTACCCATAATTAATCACCCCTAATTTTTATAATATTTCTGGCAAGATTTATAACCCTGTCCTCATCAAATGCCTCCTTGCCATTGTATGATTTTATTTCTTCAAGTATGTATTTAACCTCATCCTCAGAACATTTTATTCCATTTTTGTTTAAAATCCATTCTATGGATGATCTGCCAGAATGCTTTCCAATAACTATTGTCCTCTGCCTGCCTACAAATTCTGGATTTATGGCCTCATAGGTTGCAGGAGAATTTATTATTCCATTCACGTGTATTCCTGCCTCATGCGAGAATGCATTTTCACCGACTATTGCCTTATTTTTTTGTATTTCCATGCCACTAAATCTTGATACTGCCTGGGATATATTATAAATCTTAGAAAAATCTATGTTTGTTTTTGCATTCATGAAGGCGGCTAATCCTGTTACTACTTCCTCAAGGGAGGCATTTCCTGCCCTCTCACCAATGCCATTTACTGTCACCTGCACCTGACTTGCACCACCCTCCACACCGAATATGGTGTTTGCCGTTGCAAGTCCAAAATCGTTATGGCAGTGGACGCTTACAGGTATATCTATATTTTGCTTGATCCTTGAAACAATATTTCTCATGGAAATTGGATTCATTATGCCCACAGTATCTGGTATGTTTACCTTATTGGCACCACTTACTTCTGCTGTTTTAAATGCTCTTATAAGAAAGTCCATATCAGTTCTGGTTGCATCCTCTGCAGAAAATTCAACATATAAACCGGCATCCTTTGCTATATTAATTGAATGTTCAATTTTTTTTAATGCTTCCTCCCTGGAAATCTTTAGTTTGTTTTTTAAATGAATATCTGACGTCGCTATAAATATATGTATATAATTAACACCTGAATTTATTGCAGAATATATGTCTCCATCGTTGCATCTTGAAAGGGCACATATTTTTGCCCTGTTTGCTGTGGAGTTTATGGATTTTATTATATTAAACTCCTCTGATGAAACAGCAGGGAATCCTGCCTCAATAATGTCAACACCCATATCCTCAAGCATGTATGCAATTTTATGTTTTTCTTCTGGAGAGAATTTAATGCCAGGGCTCTGCTCTCCATCCCTTAATGTGGTATCAAAAACGGTGATTTTCCTGCCAGTGCTGGAAAAACCTTCCCTGCTGTACATACCAATATTAAAAATCGCGTTAGAATCCATACTATCTATGTCATAGCCCATAAAAACACCACCTTAAAAATTAACTAATGTTTTAAGGTTAGTGTCCGCTCTGCAAACCCAAAAAGAACAACATGGTTGCAGCATTAGACACTTTACCAAACATTAGATGTGTATTATAATTATAATATATAAACATTTACATTGCAAAAAATATTGGCTATAAATGAAAACAAAAACCTTTTAATAAAAATAAGTCATACCTTTCTTACACTTTTAGGCCGTGATAGCTCAGTTGGGAGAGCGCCAGACTGAAGATCTGGAGGTCGCTGGTTCAATCCCGGCTCACGGCATTGTATTAACGGTTTAATGAGTTAAACAATTTTTCTTTATATACTCAAGAAATTTATATTCCATAAAGTTCCTTTTTTCATAGAATTTCTTTGCAGGCCCGTAGTTACAGTTATTCTATGGTTTATTTTTGGATTATGCATGTGTGCGAATACAACGCCTGGAAGAACATCCTCTGTAATTTTTGCCACCATGTCAATTTCACCAGTTTTTGATTTAAGCTTTACAATGTTTTCATATTCTATTCCAGGATTCTTTGCATCCACAGGGTTTATCCATAATTTTGGATTGCATTCCTGCATGCAGGATTGATATGGTGCTTTGCATAAATTATATTATTGTCATAATAATTCTTTAATGATTTTCTTAAAACAATAGGGGATGGTAATTCATTATTATTGGATTTTG
>NZ_LKBG01000111.1 GCF_001402945.1 Acidiplasma aeolicum | reverse complement strand
ATCTTTATAATTTTTAAAACAAATATTTATATAAAGATATAAGTTTTATATTTATGGGAAAACTTTTGGGCTTAATCGCCGGTGGTATCGGTGTGGTCATGCTTTCATATTATATGGTATCACCGCTTTACTCACCACTGATAAACCTTCTTGGTCCATATCTTGGATATGGTCTCCCACTATTATTGGGCATCATTGGTCTCCTCGCAGGAAATCCCATACATTATTATGCAATAATGATAAGCTGGATTATAATAGGCATTATTGTTGGAATCAGCACAAGAAAAGGGCTCAGGGCCATGGGCACATCCATTTTATTGTATTCTTTAACATTTTCCTTTATGATCCTTGTGCTTATATCAGTTCTTGACATAACATCATATACCTCTGCAATTCCTGATATAACAGGCAGGGTGGAGAGAATATTATCCATATTACCAAATATGATTCCATACAATGTTAATTTAATAGATATAAAGAATGAACCACTAATTTCAACAATTTACAGCATAATTATTGCAGCAATAGGAAAAAATAATGCTGTGGCTTTAAATCCAGAAACAAGCATTTATGGTTCCTCAGGCATTTTTAACTACTCACTTGTATATCCTATTATAATTAATATTATAGAGAACCTGGCAATTGTTATTCTGGTTTCAGGTGTTATCGCCTCACTGTTTAAAAAAAGGCATAAAGGGATGGCCAGGGCTGAGGCCATAATTGTTGTAATTATAACATTAATTGTTATCTCATCATTTTTTGTAATTCCTGCCGGTATAAACCATGCAAATACAGAGGCAAATTCGGCTAATAATCTAAATAATGTGGGTATTCAGGCATCTATTAACATTATTACAGAGAATGGATCATTAATAAACACGGTGATTCTTGCCCAGAACAGTACTAATATTAATTCAAATATTATTCTTGCAGCATCCATATTAAGCAATAATCTTACATACATCTCAAATTCTATAGTACATCTGCCAATATCAGGGAACCTTAAAAAATTATTATCAATGGTACCATCAGGGCTTTTTGTTGTTGTTTCCAAAAATAATTATACTTTAGGCTCTGATGGAACCTCAGGGATCCTAAAAAACTCTGGAATTATCAATCCGCAGTTACTGCTTGCATACAATTATTCAAAATATAAATTATATGTTTATGGTCAGGATATCAATGAATCAAAATATATTAAAAATGTTATTAATAACTACAATTCTAATTTATCAATGTATAATATAATAAAAAAATATGATTCAGAAAATTTCAGGTCATCAGCCTTGATATATGGTTATGGCAATTATTCCCTACTTTTGGGTGGGAATAAAACCAGTGATAATGAAAGGTTTTTGGCCGGACTATTTGAAAATCCCAGTGTATTCCATTCCTCCGGTAAATATCATAAAATAAATATGTCAGATATAATTGGTTATAATTCCACAATTAATTTTAATGGGACTGTATCTGCCATTGGTGTAATTTATCCAGATTCCAGTAATAGTAAAACATCAATAAACTCAATTTTTTATTCAAATAATAAAAATTTTGTTTCTATTCTCAATGAAAGTACAAATACAACATATTATAATACGCAAAATTTTAATCCTGACCAGAGTAATATTTCCTTCAATTATACCTTTCCTGCATACCTGTATTTTAACGTTAAAATCAGTGAGAATAATCATGTGGCCACAGTAATTAATGAGGTTCAAAACCGGGATAACTCGACATTATATTATCTTAATATATCCGAGGATTACTTTATTGAAAATTATGAAAAAACCGGATCATTATCATTAATTTCTGGAAATTCTGATATACATAATATTACACTAAAACCTGGTGAATACTATAATTTTACATATAAGATTAAATTAAATGGGCCTGGAGAATTTGTAATTCCCTATGCCAATATATCATATAATATGGATAACAAATCATTTAATCTTCATTCACAGGAATACCTTATTAAAAGCCCAAATGAAAAATTAATAACTGTTTATAACTCTGCGCTTGGATCATTTTTTAAAATTCTGGGCATTAACATTCTGGCAGAATCAATATTTGCAAATATTACAATCTTCGATTTAATAATCCTTTTGATATTAATTCTTGCCATATTTATTGAAATCAAAAAGAGAAACAGATAATAAAATAATTTTTCTTTAATTATATTTATATATGTTTTAAAATTAATCCCCTATGGAAGTTGAGGATTATATAATATCCATGAGAAGGTATTTTCATGAATATCCCGAGCTTAGCTTTAAGGAATACAAAACTGCAGACAAAATAGAAGAAGAATTAAAAAAAATGGGATTATCACCAAAAAGAATTACAGAAACCGGGATAATCTGTGATATTAGGGGCAATGGAAGTAAAACTGTGGCAATAAGGGCAGACATGGACGCACTGCCTGTACAGGAGGAAAATAACATTGATTACAAATCAAAAAATCCCGGTGTAATGCATGCATGCGGGCATGACACACATATGGCCATGCTTCTTGGCGTGGCAAAAATGTTCACAGAACAAAATAATATACCGGGGACCATAAGGCTTATATTTCAGCCAGCTGAGGAGAACCCCCCCGGCGGAGCTGTTGAAATGATAAAAAATGGTGCCCTTGATGGCGTTGATTACATAATAGGCCAGCACATATGGGGAAACAAGGACATGCGAAAGGCATATATATACTACCATGAAATGATGGCCAATGCAGACCGGTTTGTTATAAAATTAACAGGAAAGGGTGGCCATGGCTCAGCACCACAGGATGCAATAGATGTAATTTATATATCAGGGCATCTCATTGAAATGATCCATAATATTGTTTCCAGAGAAATAGACCCGCAGGAGGCTGCAGTAATTACCATTGGAACCATAAATGCAGGATTCAGGTTTAATGTTATAGCATCCCATGCAGAGCTTACAGGCACTGTCAGGACATTTAATAACGATACACAGGCAAAGATAGAAAGGAGAATAAAAGAAATACTGGAGGGGTTAAAGCTAACATACAGGATAGACTATGAGTATGACTATATAAAAGGTTATCCGGTGCTTATCAACAACGAGGAGGTTTCCAGAATAATAGAAAAAAATGCAGCAGAGGTTCTTGGTCAGGAAAATATTGTTCATCCAAAACCAGATATGGGAGGGGAGGATTTTGCATATTACCTTCAGAAGGTTCCGGGTGCATACTATTTCCTTGGTGGAGGAAATAGGGAAAAGGGCATATATTCCCCAAACCATAGTCCCACTTTTAATGTGGATGAAAGGTCTTTAAAATATGGAGCAATGATATTAAAGAAATCTGCTGAGGATTTATTAAAAAAATGATTAAAATTTAAATAAAAAATATTAATCATAATGAAATCACTGTATAATGTCAGTAAATAATGTAAAAAAAATAATCGGTTTAAATATTGGCATTGGTGTAATCACCGTTGTATACGTTACATATGTACTTTTAAATTTTAAATACTATTTAAAAAATGCCCTATTTTTTGATATAATAGCAATAATACTTGGATTCATGTTTGCATTTACCATGGCACTCTGGGTGGTTAAAATGCCAAAATCCGGGTCAAGTTAATGTATAAAATAAAACAATTAATTAATAATATTATAATAAAATAATAACCGCATAATTTTTCCAGTTATAATTATAAGCCACTGGCACTCATTTGATGTATGCTTAAAATCGTATTTAATTCAGATTTTTATAAATTTTTTAAGACCCCATTTGCCTTTATGTAATTAATGCATAACTTTATATATCTGTTATAGATATCTATATTAGATATCACTAAAAGATATCTGGAGGGTAAAAATGTATAATAGATACAGACACGGAATGGGAAATAATGAAAATATGCACGGGATGAATAATGGATGTGGCCACATGCACGGCATGGAGAGCAGAAGAGGATTTGGACTTAAATACTGGATATTAACAATAGCATCAGAAAGTAAGGTTACAGGATCAGAAATAACAGAAAAAATAGCAAAAATAACCGATGGAAGATGGGTGCCATCTCCCGGAATAATATACCCAATGCTTAAAAATCTTTATGACCTTAAATATCTTGAAATGGAAGAAAGAGACGGAAAGAAATATTATTATATTACAGATTCCGGAAGGGAATTTTTAAATAATTCCTGGTTTCCATGGAAAAAACAGGTTGAATTTAGCTTAAAGGGCAATGAAAACTCAGTGGTTTTGGACAAAATTGAAAATAATATACAGTACCTTGCTGATAACAGGGATAGGCTGACATCGGATGAAAAGCTCAGACTGGAAAAAATAAAAAATAATATTGAAAAAATATTATTCTAATTTTTATAAATTTTTTAATATTTATGTGATTTTGGGTATCTCACTTATCAGATATTTTATAATCATGGATACCGTATTTAATGGTTCAAGATGGAATTTTAAAAACTTTTTCCCATCGGGTGTTATCTCATAAATTTTTGATATACGTCCATTATTATTTTTTTTAACTGTAAATTTAATAAAATTTCTATTTTCTAAATTATGCAGAAGTGTATATATTGTTCCAGTTGGAAGTGGTGTGTTTATCATTGAATTTATCTCCTTTTCTATTGCATATCCATACATTGGTTTTTTTGATATCTGGGTTAAAATTAGGAGGTTTATGGTTCCCTTTAATATTAGCTCATTTCTCATATTTATGTATTCATTTAACAGATAAATTATTTATAGATAATTGACTTATTGTATATGATGATATTAAAATGGAAAATAAATTAAAATATTCATCTCAGGCCTATTTAATTTATTCAATATTTATAATTGTTTTGCTTACACTTGCCGTAAGGGCCTCAAATAATATGATGATGACCACCATATCATTATTTGCAAAATATGACCTGTATTTTAATCAGGTTGAGGTTGGCCTAACAGAATCGGTAATGGCACTGGCAACATTTATTACCACTGCAATAATTAACACACATTTAAGTGCTTTTCCCAGGAGGGTACTTTTCATTGCATCAAATATTACATTTACCATAATTCTGGCTGTAATGGAATTTTCCAATAATATATCTGTATGGATATTTATATTTGTTGCAGGATTTGCCTTTGGTGCAATAATGCCAAATATAATCACATCCGCCGGTTCATCTGGTGATAAGAAGGTTAGGGAAAGAATTCTGGGAATTTACACACTCGCACTAAGTGTGAGCCTTATAGCAGGTCCTGCCTATGAATCATACATATTAAATTTTGAACCCCTAAGGTATATATTCCTGTATTTTGTTCCATTCGGCATTGTGGCCTCGGTTTTTTCCTTTTTTATTAAATTTCCGGATGAAAATATCGAGAAGAACCATAAAAAAATAAATGTGTTTGGCGAGCCAGGGTTTAAGGTTGCGGTTTATGCAATTTTAGCATACAATATTGTATTCGCACTTCTTATTACCTTTGGTGGAATATATGCAAAATCCGTTTTAGGATTTTCCTACTCGCAGGTAACATTACTATTTACCGGATTTTTTATTATTTCTTTCTCATCAAGGCTTTTTTATTCAATAAAAACTCCTGAAAACCTTTGGCATTATATAGCCATTGCAATGCTGGTCACACTCACAGGAATAATAGCAATATTCTTCAGTAAATTTGCAATCATATATATAATAGCATATCTAATGCTTGGAATACCCCACGGTGTAACATATCCATTATCTATAGTATCAATAAGCAGAACATTTGATATGTCGAGCAGAAATGTGGCAAATAGCTATTTCTTTTCAGTAATGATGCTTATAGGTATAATCACCCCATCTGTGGGGGGTTTTATAAACAATCTGATAGGCTTTAGGAACATGTTTATAATTCTTGTGCCGGTCATAATATATCTTATAATAGCCTCATACTTCAATATTAAGAGAGTTAACAAAAATATACATTAATTTTTATTTGTTATTTATTTATATTAATATAACATTAGCATGAGATGAATAGGTACTATGTTCTCCTTGTGACCACCCTAAGCACACTCATGGCAGCCGTGGATTCCACCATTGTTTATCTTGCACTGCCTGAAATAGGAGAAAACTTTCAAACAAATGTGTCAAATCTCACACTCGTAATAGTAATATACATCATCTCATCAACAGTTATGCTTGCACCGGCCATAGAAATAATTAAAAAATTTGGCAATCGTGAATTCTATATAACCGGATTCTCATTATTTACAGCATCGTCACTTTTTGTCGCATTATCCCCTGGAATAAACTTTATGATCATTTCCAGATTTTTCGAGGGCATCGGTGCCGGGATTATGACGGCAACAGATATACCCATAATTTTAAATGCATTTCCGCAAGAGGAACGTGGACGGGCAGTTGGTATAAATTCAATATCCTGGTCAGTTGGTACACTTATGGGGCCCCTGCTGGGAGGGTTTTTGGTACTTTTTAACTGGAGATATATTTTTTTAATTAATGTTCCTGTTGGCATTCTGGCCATATTTTTTGCATTTAAATTCATAAAGAAAAGCAAAAAATTGAATGAAAAAATTAATTTTACATCGTCCATTGCCATGCTTGTATTTTTGGTACCCCTTATCATTGGCATTTCATTTATAAATATATATTATCTAATAATATCAGCAATTATATTTCCATTCTTTTTTTATGCCCAGTACAGGCGTCCCGTTATATCAAGGAATCTATTAAAAAGCAGGCAGTTTTCATTGATATCCATTGCATCCTTTCTTGAATCATTTGCATTTTTTTCTGTGCTTTACGCCATGAGCATCTACTATGAATCATACCTTGGAATATCATCCCTTGATGCAGGCATACTTATATTTCCATACCCACTTGCATCAATAATATCAAGCCCACTTGGGGGATATCTCTATGATCGTTATGGGCATGGTGAGGTGATAATGAATGCGGGAATACTGCTTGAGGGTGTTAGCATAATGTTTATTGGACTGTATTTAAGCTACATACCCGAGCTCCTTTTTCTTGCCGGCCTTGGTGGATCACTGTTTTGGTCCCCATCCACGACCATGATAACGGATGCAAGAGGTTATTCATACAGAACAGAGGCAAATAACTCATTATTTATTTTAAGAAACATGGGCATGATTATATCAATATCCATGCTTCCTGTATTTATGTTTATTTTTGGTCATTCCGGGCATATAATAAATATATACGATATGGTAAAAGATTCTGCTATTAAGGGGTCAATAAGGTATTATTTGATATTTACTTCCACTGTTGCCCTATCAGGTCTCATTTTCGGCTTCATAAATATAATAAGGCACAGGAACAATAAAACATACTGGAACGAAACAGGATTATATAAAAAGGAGTCCAAACCATGAATTTAATATCTTCATGGCTTAATGAACATATAATATGATTTATGCCAAACCCATTATTTTTATTCCATAAAATAATACACTGAACGGGCCTGTGGGGTAACTAGGACATCCTTACGGCCTTCGAAGCCGAGGATCCGGGTTCAAATCCCGGCAGGCCCGCCAATTATTTTATTCATACCAAAAAATATTTTAAAAAAGCCAAAATTATCAATAGATACAGATGAAAAGTACACTGGAAATTTCAGAAATGGATGAAAAAACACGAAAATCTGAAACAGCATTATATATAAATGAACTTTTGCAGATGAACCAGAATGAGATTGAAAAAATTATGAGGGACATGATTATTGAGATGAGAAAGGCCACAGATGAAAATTATGTAAATTTCTGCATCACCGTTTTTAAGGTTATTTCAGAAATGGATGGGGATAAAATTAGGGATTATCTAAATTTAAGGGTGAAGGCAAACATGGATCTGCCGGAAATGATAAGGGATAGGGATCTAAAAATGATGGAAAAGGCACTTGCAGCGGCACCCGATGATGTTATTCAGAAAATTTCAAAATACATGCCAAATTTTTAAATTTTTTCAAAATTATCATTTTAATGGATAAACAGATAAAATTATTTCATATAGATAATATATATCCTGCATTGTTGAACTCTTTTTTTATAATTCCTTTTAATGAATTATCTCCATTAAATGATTTGATTGACAGGTATTTTCCACTCTTTTTGACGGTAAAATTAGCCTTTATGGAGTTGTTATAAAATAATAAATATGAATTTACCGTTTTATATCTCGATTTTATATAGTCAGTAAAGAATAATGATATTATATCCTTCGGGGTTATTAACCTTATTACATTCATTTTTTTAATTTTGGCCATATCAATAGCAGTTGATACATATATTATCTTTTTTTCGGATGGTATTAAAACCTCGTGTATAACCCTGGCTGAAATTAAAGATTTTACTGCACTTAAATAAGCCCTGCTGATTTTTGTCTCCATAAACCTTTCATATATGGCATCATCGAAGAAGCCAATTGTTTCAATTATATATGAAAGTATATTTTCTATGGCTTCCTGCTCATTATACTCTGAATTAATTACTATATATTTTCTGTTTTTATCCCTTGCTATGGCATTAATTTTATAAAGATTTTTTATAGAATTTTTTATTACAATAGAATTTATGTTTGCCGTTTTAATTAATTCATTCTCCGACATTGATTCTGATATAAGCATCTTAAGAATTTTTTCCTCCTGAGAATTTAGATCGTTCTTCTTTGCAGACCTGTATATGCTTATAACGTTTTTTGTTGCAAGGGCATTTATTCCAAAGGGGCCATTAAAATTATACAGAAGTACAGAGTTATAATAGTTATTTAATTCAAGGCTCCTTACCCCAAAATATGATGATTCTATATCATTTCTA
The DNA here is from genome assembly GCF_001402945.1 of Acidiplasma aeolicum. Lineage (GTDB taxonomy): Archaea > Thermoplasmatota > Thermoplasmata > Thermoplasmatales > Thermoplasmataceae > Acidiplasma > Acidiplasma aeolicum. The sequence continues at coordinate 35,425 of NZ_LKBG01000111.1, read as the reverse complement.
AATCCAAAAAGCATTTTATTTAGTACACTGTAATTTATTGGTATGTTCTGGTTCATCGATTTTTTAACTGCAAGTTCAATCAGGTCATCATTGGTTATATCCATAATTTCGAAGTTTCCGCGGTATATTACATCATTCTGTTTTTTAAACCCATATTTTTCAAAGTTATCAAAGGAAATACCATCCCCAACCTTAATTATAATTGAATTAATATTAGTTTTATTGCACGTATTTAATAAGGCCTCAATAAATTCGTCAACTTTTGGATGCTCAAAATATAAATTATCTATCCATATACCGGGGGTGCGCATTTCCATATGGAATATTGCCTCCTCGGCACCGTTGTAAATAAATCTTGCATTGTAATCGTCATTCTGTATATACTTTCCAAGGTATATGCTCACAGGATCATTAATATTTACTATTATTCCCCTGTTTTGCACATTACTGTTTTTAATAAAGCCATAATAAACGTCATTTTTGTAATAATATGGCTTTAATCCAGAATAATCTATTCTTGCAGGATTAAACCAGAAAAATCTAGAGAGTTCATAGGCTGTGGCCGGACCATATTTTTCTATTATTATATTACTGTTATTATCAACCGGATAATAAATGGTAAAAATTCCATTATTATCCATTATCTGGAATTTGAATGTAAGGGATTTTAATATCACCTTAATAATTGATTTATCCAGACCTGAGATATTTAACAGTTCCTCCTCTGTGTTATACCCCTCGGCTATGTATCTTAATATATTTTCCTCATTCTCTGTATTTTTTTCATATCTTAGATAATACAGTGCATCAACCAGCCATTTAGATATATACACATATTTATTTTTTATGGCCTTTAAATAATATACATCCTGGTTTTTAAGCATTTTGTTTAAATCCATCTGATTATAATGTTTGGTTCTAATCAAAATATCATAGACATCAAATGCAAAACCATATTTTTCAAAATATTCACTGACGTCATCAACCTCCTGTATAAAATTTATTATTCTTTTTGTCAGTATATTTTCATCGGTTTTATTGAGAATTGCATCCAGATCGTTTTTTAGTATGTACTGCTTAACAAATATTGGTGTAATGTAATCATATATAACCTCTCCAGTTTTTATTAGTTCCTCCATCGACTGTTCCAGCATGTCAGAATCCACGGGAAGCCTTATCTGAAGCTCATCCATTGATAATGGCCCAAAGGATGATAGAATAAGTTTAACAGCATCCTTTAATTCATTACCAGATGTTTTAACTTTTATATCATTTTTTATGTAAACCGAATTATGGCCTGACAACTTTTTCCTGATTAAATAGTTCTCCTCCAGCTTCATTAATGAATCCTTTAATGCATCCTCATTTATGCCGAGCTTTTTAAGTTCTGAATATGATTTAAGATTTACATTATTTAAAACCTCTTTATCTGTATTATTAAGTTCGACTTCTTTTTTAAATAATGAGTACATAATATCATAATACCCGCGGTACACCCACTGGTCAGACCTCATAAAGGCATAAACCAAAATATCCTGGTCTATAAGTTCATAGGTTATTTTTTCTATATCCATGTCAGTATAATCCAGTGGCGAATTATACCTTTTTTTAAACGGATCTATGTAAAGAAAATGCTTAATAAAATCCATATATGAATTTTCATCGATAACCCTTGGAATTTTATTTTTAAAGTAGTCCTCAGCCATCTTTGAATCCTTAATAAGAAAATCTATTCCGTTTGTACCGTAAATTTTATCGAGAAGCTTGTTCTGCAATTCCCTTAATAACTTGGATCTGTCCTCCATTAAAACTATATCTGAAACACCAGAAAGTATTAAATTATATGAAAATGGACTGGTTTCGTCACTGTAATCCCTTATTTTGTAATGCCCGGAATCTATTACATCGTTGATATATTTTTTTGCATTATTAACATCCATGAGATCATTTTTTATCTCATTAAAAGTTTCCTTTATTACAGGAAAATTATTCATGGATTCAAGAACCCTTAAAAGCCTGTCACTGCGAAGCTGCTGCCTTGCCACAGATATATCCGTTTGCTTATACTTCCTTAAAACCATTAAAGATCTTGTGGCACAGTACCTGAAACGCTGCTTAAACATTTCTGTGTTTACTATTGACCTGTCTAATAAATCCTCAAAATTGCCGGCATTAATAAGATGAATAATATCATCGATTCTCAGGCGTCTTCCTATTGTAATCATAAAACCGTTGTCGTTAACGCTTAGCCTTGTGGATATTCCATATTTATTTGATATTGCAAGCGCATATGCCCTTGATATGGCATCGTTAATACGCCTTCCAAGCGGAATATGAAATATTATATCATACAAATCCTTGTCAATATAGCCCTCAATAAATAACCTGTCGTGTGTTGGAATGTAAAATGAACCCTGGGATTTTACATATGATATAAGGCTCATGGCACCGTATTCATCAACCCGGTAGTTATCGATTAACCACTGCCGGGGATCCTCGCCAGCCTTTATTTTTTTATAAAGTGTTTCCCTAAACTTTCCTATTAGCACACCGAGATCATAGCTTCGGGGAAGCAGCTCACCTGTCCATGATGGCACTGTTGGCTTCATTCCCTTTGCCTCCCTGACTGTAATATTATTTCTTGACGTTCTTAGAAAAATATATGTTTTTGCACCCAAAACGAATATATCTCCCTTTTTTAATCTTTCCACGAATTTATCGCTTAACTGGCCTATTATTCTACCCTGTTCATTTACAACATTATAATTTGCCTCCTCTGGTATGGTTCCAACATTCATAAAATATATCATTCTGGTGCTTTTCTTCTTTCCAAATGTTTTTTGTTCCTCATCAAGCCATATTTTTGAAAATAAAGTATTTCCCTCTATTTTTCCTGCGAGATAATTTAATGTGGCAATATAATCATTATAATCCAAGGTGTGGAAAGAAAAAGAATTTTTTATTAAATTATATGCGTCATCTATATTCCATACCTTTTCGAGGGCCATGCCTATTATTCCCTGGGATAAAACATCAAGTGGATTTAATGGTATGCTTACCTTGTCAATTTCGTGATCATAGGCAGCCTTTGTCATTACGGCGCATTCCATCAGGTCATCAAGATCAAATACTATAAATCTTCCCTTTGAGAGATCCCTGACGCCATGTCCAGACCGCCCTATCCTCTGAAGTGCCCTTGAAACCGATTTTGGGCTGCCTATCTGAATAACAAGATCAATAAAACCTATGTCAATTCCAAGTTCAAGTGATGTTGATGTAATAACACATTTTAATTCGCCATTCTTAAGCTTATTTTCAACATCTATCCTTGTTTCCTTTCCAAGCGATGAATGATGCGCCTCAATATTTTCAATTCCTCTTGCCTTAAGTCTTATGGCAACATGCTCTGTGGAGCTCCTTGTGTTTGTAAAAATTAATGTGGTTTTATGAGAATTTATTAAATCGACCATTATGTCATACATTTTTTCATTGGCGACCTCGAAGCTTACCATTGTTAGGTCCTTTACCGGAGTTATAATCTTTAAATCAAGGTACTTGTTTGTGTTTACCTCTATAATTTCACATTCTCTTTTCTTATTTCCGGAATAGCCACAAAGGTATGAGGCAATTAGATCCAGTGGTGCCTGGGTTGCTGAAAGCCCTATTCTTGTGTATTCACCTGCTATATTATACAATCTTTCCAGATTTAATGATAATAGTGATCCACGTTTTGTTGCTGAAATCTCATGAATTTCATCAACTATAACGTACTGGACGTCTGCAAATTTTTCCCTAAATTTTGTTGCGGTAAGTGCCAGTGATAATGATTCCGGGGTTGTTATTAAAATATGGGGAGGTTTCCTCAGCATTTTTCCCCTCTCGCTCTGGCCAGTATCGCCAGATCTAACACCAATTCTTATATCAGGTATATTTTCTCCCTTTGATCTGGCCAGATCATAGATTTCCTTTAAAGGCTCCTTAAGATTTTTATCAATATCATTAGCCAGTGCCTTTAATGGTGAGATATATACACAGTATATTTTATCCTCAAGGGAATTATTCCTTGCATTTATAAATAGCTCATTTAAAATTGAAAGAAATCCTGTAAGTGTTTTTCCTGTTCCGGTTGGTGATGATACCAGCACATTTTTTCCATTATGTATTAGTGGTATTGCCTTTTTCTGTGGTTCACTTAAATCATCATATTTTGAATCGAACCATTCTGCTATGATATCATCAAGGAATGGTAACTGTTGTTTAACCTTAAATGGCTTCTCGTTAATCATGGTTAATAGTCTGTATGATAATTCATTACAATATATAACGGTATTGAATTGATAAAATATTTTATAAAATAAATATCGCTTGCAAAATCAGGAAATCTTGGTTAATATGCATTAAATCCGTTTACTAAATATTATATATTTATATATAATTACCCTGTAAATTAAGTAAGGGGTATAAAAACGAATCTAAAAATATCTGCCCTGCCCTATTTCGAGAGATGGCTATTAATAGGAGGTTTAATAGGCGTTGTGGCAGGATTTGGTGCAACAATTTTTTATTTTGCAATAAGATTTTTTGAGAATATTTTTTTAATTCATATAATAGGCATGAACATACCAAGGCCACTTGGTGAGGGGGGTTCCTTAATATATACATTTCATGCAACTCATTTTTATTTTATTCCGCTTATTGTTGCACTTGGCGGGCTAATATCAGGATTGATAATATATACCACAGCACCGGAGGCGGAGGGCCACGGTACGGACGCCGCAATAAGGTCATTTCATTACAAGCAGGGGAAAATAAGGCATAGAATCCCATTTATTAAAACACTGGCATCTGCAATTACCATAGGATCTGGAGGCAGCGCCGGCAGGGAGGGGCCAACAGCATTAATAGCCGCAGGCATAGGATCCATGATTGCTGATTTTCTTGGTTTAAGCCCCAAGGATCGCAGAATAGCCGTTGCGGTTGGAATAGGATCAGGTATAGGAACAATATTTAAGGCACCAATAGGTGGTGCCATACTGGGTGCAGAAATACTTTACCGCCGTGATTTTGAATCAGAGGTTATATTCCCATCACTAGTGGCATCTGCAATAGGGTACTCCATTTTTGCATCAATAGTTGGATTCGAGCCAATATTTGGTTATTACCTTGAGGCGTTTAACCCGCTGAGGATGCCATTTTACGCACTTCTTGGTATAATAGCCGGCTTAATGTCAATAGTATATGTCAGGACATTTTACGGTGTAAGGGATATTTTTAAAAAATGGAAGGTCCCCAATCATATTAAGCCAATGGTTGGCGGTGCTGTAACAGGCCTCATAGCACTTGCCTTTCCTGAAATTCTGGGCACAGGCTATGGGTGGGTTCAGCTTTTGGAAAGCGGCCAGTTTAATGACCTTATAACCTTTGGCCTTCCATTAATTGTTTTTTTAATTTTGCTTCCATTTGTTAAAATTATTGCCACATCATTTACTGTATCCTCAGGTGGCAGTGGGGGTGTATTTGCTCCCGGCATATTTATAGGGGCATCTCTTGGAGCCCTTATCGGTTTTCTATTTCATATGATTGTTCCTGCAATAGTAACCTCAGTGGCACCCTTTGTAATAATAGGCATGCTTTCATTCTTTGGCTCTGCGGGTAAGGCCCCATTGTCTGTAATTATAATGGTTGTTGAAATGACAGGAAGCCTTCAGCTGCTTCCCGGTGCAATGATAGCTGTAACAATTGCATATATCGTATCCGGAACAAAATACAGCATATACGAATCACAGGTTATGACAAGAAAGGATTCTCCTGCCAACATGGGAGAATACCATACACCGTTATTACTTGATATTAAGGTTTCTGATGTACCGCTTATCACAAATATATACGCAGATTTATATTACAGCATTCACAGGGCTGCAGAGATAATGAGGGAAAACAGCATGCTGGCACTTCCGGTTGTTCATAACGATCAGCTTCTTGGAAGCATTTATATGTATGATATTGAAAATAAGCTTTATGGTTATGTAAATGAATATTACCGGCCCGGAACATCATATGTAAAACTTGAAAACAGTGCAGAGAGTGCATGGGAGATAATGATGAAGAATAGAACAACATGGTGTGCAGTCACTGATAATGGGAAATTTCTGGGAATTATTACATTAAAGAACCTGCTGCAAAAATATAATGAGGATATTAATCAGATTACAAGAATTGAAAACAATTAAAGTTTTATAATAAAATTTACTTATAAAATTATATGATAAAACTAAGAAGATTATTCCTGCTGGTGTTCATTCTGGATCTTGCGGCATTTCTTTTCATTTCCTCCCTGCCAATCCATAATTCTGCATTATATAATTCATTTGCATCTGAGGATAGAAGCATTACGTCCCAGGCCTTCATACCGATGTGGCTTTCAATATTTCCACATAATCTCCTAATTGCAACCATTGAATTTATACCCATAATAGGAATATTCTTCTTTGCCACATCAATATATTCAACTGCGCTGGTTGTTGCAGTTGAGGGTGCGCATGATCACACCTCAGGTCTTGTTATTGCCATTTCATTAATGATGCTTCCGCATTTCTGGCTTGAGCTCCCAGCATATTCTGTTGCATTAAGCTCCGGGATTTACCTTTTATATTATCTAATAAAAGGTTATCCATTAAAAAGCTATATAAAAATACTGTACATGTACATATTTGTGGTTATAGAACTTGCCATTGCCGGGCTTATTGAAACATCGGAAATAGTTTTATTAAAAACAAAAAATCCATACAGCTCATTTTATATGTGGATTCCAGGTGTATTTTTAATAGCATTTTTAATATACCTTTACAGGCATTTTGATAAAGATGAGTATAAAAGCAAGCATAAGGAATTAATAGATGATATATTTAACAATAGTTAGGCATAAACATGACATATATTCAGGCAGATGGTTCAATAAAAATAGCAGAAAATTCCAGAATAATGGTAATGGATAATAATTACAGAATAATGTTTTATTCATATAATGGATTTACCGTTAGAAGGAGCCTGCAGAATATATTCATTAAGAATTATATTATAAACAGAAGAAGAATGGTGGAGCGGCTTGGAATTAATGAGGCAAAAAAAATAGTCAATGAGTTTTATTCCTATGCGAGAAATTATACATATATACCGGAACATGTAAATTATGAATTTTTACAGGATGACGCAGAGAAATTAATTAAAATATATGGCAATTTTATACCAATAGTGCCACCTGACCAGTATTTATCGATTTATTTAAAGATAACATCTGGATGCCCATGGAATAAATGTACGTTCTGTGATCTTTACCAAAATGATAAATATAATGTTTTACACCTAAAAGACATAGAATCCGAGATAAATGCATTAAAGGAATATTTTGGCAGTTCCATAACGTCCAGAAGATCAATATTCCTTGGTGATGCAAATGCCATAAATATAGGGTCAGACAGGCTTTTCGAATATTTAGATTTAATTCATAGTAATTTTAATCTTGGGATTTACTCTTTTATGGATGTATTCACAACACTTAAGACCAAAAAATTTGAGGATTTTGTCAGAATGAGGGAACTTGGTATGAAAAGAGTTTATGTGGGTCTTGAAAGTGGGGACCCAGATGTACTGAACATTTTAAATAAAAAAATAGACATAAATGAATCCATAAATTTTATAAACACTGTTAAAGATGCCGGGATAAATATTGGAATTATAATTTTAATAGGCGCCGGAGGTAAAAAACATTCTCAGGGTCATATAAATAATACTGTTAATTATCTTAAAAAAATTAATTTTACACATGGTGATATGATTTATTTATCTGAACTTTCAGAAAATGAACGCTTCCTGAGTGCGCTTAAAGATAAGCCAATGACACCGCAAGAAAAATATGATGAGATGTTTAAATTTAAAAGTTTATCCAGTTTTGGAGTGCCTGTTGTTGATTATAATCTAACAGAGGCTGTGTATTAGCAATGCCCTCATTATTTATAAAAATAATGAACATTATAATGTAAATTATATAAATATAATTTTATGGAGCACAACAATAATAATTATTCAAAGGTTAATATTAAGTTTCATAAGTTGTTATAAATTATAACATTTATTGAATATTCAAGCAGTTTGTTCTTGAATTTAGATTTAAAATTTGTTATATAATAATATAAATTTATAAAAGTATGATATTAACAATTATTTTATAATAAAACACCCTGCATAAAAATTTTGGTTTTTTATATTTTTCTTTCATTGTCCTAATCATTTATATTCAATACGGTTACGTTGAAACGTTTTTCTTCATAATTTTATGCTTTAAATCCTAAAATTGTTTTTTCTAAGGTTTAAAAACAAAATCTTATATTTTATGTAATTATACCATAGTATAAACTATATATAGGTGATTATTTCATGGAAAAAAAAGAATATGATGCTGTAATTCTAGGAGGCGGTTTGGCTGGCCTTATGGCGGCAAACACGGTGGCCGAACATGGGTTTACCGTTGCCGTGGTTTCTAAAGTTTTTCCGACAAGGTCTCATTCCGCAGCTGCAGAGGGTGGAATAGCTGCGTACATAAAGGGCAATTCAGACCCAAATGATGACCCTGATTTTATGTCCTATGATGAGGTTAAGGGTGGTGATTATCTTGTGGATCAAAATGCTGCAGAATTACTTTCACAGAAATCTGGGGAAATAATCAATCTTCTTGATCTATGGGGTGCACCATTCAACAGGCAGCCTGATGGCAGAATAGCCCTGAGATATTTTGGTGGGCAGACATATCCAAGAACCAGATTTGTTGCTGATAAAACGGGAATGGCATTATTGCATACTCTCTTTGAACATGCATCTGGATTTAATAATATAGATTTTTATCCGGAGTATTATGTTTTAGATATTGTAAAAAATGGTAATAATGTAAACGGACTTGTTGCAATGCAGATGAAAAATATGGATCCAATATACCTTAAGGCAAGGGCACTTTTAATAGCCTCTGGCGGCCTCGGCATGATATATAAGCATACAACAAACAGTTATATAAATACCGGTGATGGATACGGCATTGCACTGAGGTCAGGTGTCCCGTTAAAGGACCCAGAATTCGTGCAGTTTCATCCCACTGGGCTGTATCCCTCTGATATATTAATAAGTGAGGCCGCAAGGGCCGAGGGTGGAATATTAAAGAATAATAAGGGTGAGAGGTTTATGGCCAAATATGCACCCCATAAATTTGACCTCGCACCCAGGGATATTGTATCAAGGTCTATGACCATTGAGATGCGTGAGGGCAGGGGCTTTGAGGGTGGCTATCTCGGGCTGGATTTAACACACCTTGGCAAGGAATATATTATGGACAGGTTAAGCCTTGCATATGATGCTGCAAAAACGTTTGCAGGGGTTGACGCAACCGAGGAAATGATACCTGTCAGACCTGCACAGCATTACTTTATGGGAGGTATTGACGTTGATATAACAGGGGCAAATTCAGACCTCAATGGACTTTTTGCTGCAGGCGAGGCTGCATGTGTATCTGTTCACGGTGCAAACAGGCTTGGTTCCAACTCACTTCTTGAAACTCTTGTATATGGCAGGGAAACAGGCAATACAATGGTTGAATTCCTGAAGAATCATAAAAATGTCGAGGCATCAGATGGTACAGATAAAATACTTGATAATGCATATAAATACATTAAGAGGGAAAATGGAGAGCATTTTGGCACGCTCCTGAACGAGCTTAGGGACATTATGTGGGAAAACGTTGGCATATTCAGGGATAAAAATAAGCTTGAGGATGCTGTGAGGAGCATTAAAAAATTAAAGGAAAGGTCATTGAATATGTACGTAACTGATAAAACAACAAATTACAATACAGAGGTCTTCAATGCACTTGAAACAAGAAATATGATAGATGTATCTCTGGCCATAGCGTCTGCAGCTCTTAACAGGACAGAAACCCGGGGTGCACATTTCAGGGATGATTTCCCAGAAAGGGATGATACGAACTGGATGAAGCACACATTGGCATATCTTGCAGATAATGATATAGAAATAAAGTATAAGCCGGTTATAGTAACCAAATGGAAACCGGAACCGAGGGTGTATTGATATGGTGGAGGAAAAGGAAATAACCGTAAATATTAAAAAATACGACGGTAAAAATGATCCTTACTGGAAGACATACAAGGTAAGGGCCGATAGATATACACAGATGACTGAGGTGTTGAGGCGTATAAAAACTGAGCAGGATCCTGCACTTGCATACAGGGCCTCGTGCCATATGGCAGTGTGTGGGAGCTGTGCCATGAAGATTAATGGTTTTCCAAGACTTGCATGCAGAACCATGGCATTTGATGTGATGGACGAAAATAATGAAATTAATCTTGAGGCAATGGATTATTATAAAGGTATTAGGGATTTAATACCGGACATTGACACATTTTATGATAGAATGTATAAGGTAATGCCAAGACTTTATGCAGATGAATCTGTAATAGCAGGTGAAAATGAGCAGAGGATGACCCCCTCAGAGCAGAAAGAGGTGTGGAAGTTCCAGGAATGCATATGGTGCGGCCTGTGTGTTTCCGCCTGTCCCTCCGTAAGAATGGATGAAAAATTTCTGGGACCTGCCGCACATGCAAAGGGTTACAGGTTTATTGCTGATGGCAGGGATACAAAGACGGAGGAGAGGATAAATATACTTATGGACAGTGCATGGAGGTGCACATCATGCTATATGTGCTATGAGGTGTGCCCACAGGACGTGCAGCCCGTAATTGCAATTAAAAAAACAAAATCATACCTCAATGAATATAAGGGCAATACAGAGGTTACAGAGATGGCGAGAAAGCATGATGACACAGTATTTGATCTTATTAACAATACGGGAAAAATAAAGGAATCAACATTATACCTAAAAACTTTTGGTTTTGGAGAGGCAATTAAGGATATAAATTATATGAGAAAGGAGGGAAAATTAAAATACGCACTTGCAAAGGATAATGATGTAAAAAATATAGATGAAATAAAAAAGATAATGGGTGATAAAAAATGAAGGTGGCATACTATCCGGGATGTGCATCCCATGGAATAGCAAAGGATGTTGATATTGCAACCCAGCTTATTGCAAAGGATTTAAACCTTGAGCTAGTTGAGGTGGAGGACTGGAACTGCTGTGGTGGAGGGTTTATGGATGATAAAAGTGAGGAAATACATACCGCACTTAATCTCAGGAATCTTAACAAGGTAAAAAATATGGGATATGATAAAATGGCAACACCATGCAGTGTATGCCTTAACAGCCACAGAATAGCAGCTGATAAGTATGAAAAGGATCCAGAATTAAGGGAAAATGTTGATGAACGCCTTGGCCGGGCCAACATAAAATATGAAGGTGGGGTGGATTCCGAACATTTTATATGGGTTCTTATTCAGGATGTTGGCATAGATAACATAAAAAGCCATGTAAAGAAACCGCTCACGGGCATTAAGGTTGGAACATACTACGGATGCCAGCTTCTGAGACCCAGCAGTGTGATGGGTTTTGAGCCGGCACACAACCCGCACAGTGTAATGGATCTTGTTGCCGCAACAGGAGCAACACCTGTGGCATTTCCAATGAAGGCTGCATGCTGTGGATTTCCACTCATGGGAAGCAATCCAGATGTTGGATTAAAAATGGCAAATAATATATTCACAAATGCAAAGGGTAACGGAGCTGAAATGCTGGTACACCCCTGCTCACTGTGCCATCTGCAGCTTGATGCCACGCAGCTTAAAATAATGGACAGATTCAATCAGAAATGGACAATGCCAACACTGTATATAACACAGCTTATAGGCCTTTCATTTGGGTACACGCCAGAACAGCTGGGTCTTGGCAAAATAGCCACAAATTACCTGAGGTCGAGGGGATTTTAAATGGATGATCTAAAAAATCTCATGAAGGGTGTTGAGGTAACAGATGTTAAGGACGTTTCAAGAAAACCAGGAGAAAAGCCATTTGCCACCGAAATATTTTATAAAAAAGGAGACCTATTTAATGGAAAGCTGCATGTAAGAAAATCCGACGGCAAAATGTATTTATCTATAATATCCAAAATACCATTTAACTGGAAAAACCTCGTTGGCAATATGAAGTTTGCAGGTCAGGTGGTTGACTCTGCCGGCGGTCTTTTATGGCTTAAGGAAACAGAAAATACATTAAACATTGATCTTGAGTATATAGAAAAATATTTAAATGAATTAAAGGAGAAGAAGGTTAGTCAATAACCTTCTCGTTAAATGTTTTAAATGGATCAACCAGCGTATAGCCATTTTTATCGCATATGTCCTGATTTGCAGGTGGATATTTGAAATAATCCGGAACTATTGATGTTAGCCTCTCCGTGAATGGCGGTATTATATTATTCTTATATAATATTCCTATTGGTATTTTATCTCCCCATGTCATTGCAGTTTCATAGGCCCTGCTGAATTTTTCCTCATCCTCGTCAGCGGAATTAACCTCTGGGTCCCACGACTTATCATTTTCAAGCTTGTAAACCCTCTTCCTGTACCAGTCAAGTGTGTTAACATCATTGTATGTTGGGCATGGCTGCAGTACCTCTATCATTGATGAACCCTTATGGTTAAGGGCCTTTATTATTATATCTGAAAGCTGGGCTATTTCAGATGAGAAGGCACGTGCCACAAAGGTATATCCAGATGCCAGTGCAAGCGCGGAAGGATTTATTTTACCAAGTATGCTTGGCCTTGGTATGCTCTTTACCTTTTCTCCAAGCGGCATGGTTGGTGCGGCCTGGCCCTTTGTTAGACCGTAAACAGCATTGTTGTACAGGAGCACAACTATTCCTGAGTTTCTTCTCCCCTCGGCAACGAAATGGCCTGCCCCTATTCCAAGCATATCACCATCACCGCCCATTACCAGTACATTAAGATCTGGATTTGCAAGCTTAACGCCAACTGCATACGGTATCGCCCTTCCATGCAGTGTGTGGGCACCTGCTATATTAAGATAATGCGGTGTTTTTCCGGAACATCCTATACCGGATATGGCAACAACCTTTGTTGGGTCCATATCCATTTTGCTAAGTGCCTGTGTTACTGCGGTAACTATTGCGAAATCACCGCATCCCGGGCACCAGTCTATCGTTACATTATTCCTAAAATTATAACTTCCCTTATTATATACTGTTTTCTGCATTTTTACCACCTTTATGATCCGTTTTTCAGGACCTCCATTTTTGATTTTCCATCAATAATATTCTTTGTGGCAGTTAATACCTCATCTATGGTCATGTGCCTGCCATTATACTTTAAAATATAATTATCTATTTTTATACCGGTATTTAACCTTATTGCCTTTGCCGCCTGTGCTGTCATGTTGCTCTCAACATCTATAACAGTTTTTGATTTACCCAGTATGCTCTCAACAAATTCTGATGGGAACGGCTCAAACATTTTTAAGTAAAGCATGTTTGCATTAATATTCTCCTTCTTTAATTCATCTATTAAATCCATAATCAATGTTTTCTGGCTCCCCCATGTAACAAAAGTTAAATCTGCTTCCTTATTACCGTAGAGCACTGCCTTATCCTCCAATGGTATTTCCATTGCAGCAGTCTCAAGCTTTTTCATCCTCTTCTCCATCATTTTATCCCTGATCTCAGGGTCCTCTGTAACATGGCCAAGTTCATCATGTTCATCGCCGGTCATCCAGAAAACATCCCTGCCAAATACACCGTATGGTGATACACCATTACTGGTATTAAGAGAGTACCTTTTATAGTTATTTTCATCATTATTATACTCTGGAATCTCAATTTTTACCTTTTTAACATCTATTTCTGGGACAAGATCCATGGTATTTGCGAGGGTTTTATCAATTAAATGTATTACTGGTAACTGGTATTTCTGGGCATAATTTAATGCCTTCATTGCATCATATATGCATTCCTCCATATCTCCTGATGATAACACTATTTTCGGAAATTCTCCATGGCCGGTGTTGAGGGCAAAATCCAGATCTGCCTGACCATTTCTTGTTGGGAGGCCTGTTGATGGGCCACCACGCTGATAAAATGTTATAACCACTGGAATTTCTGTCATGCCAGCAAATGATATACCCTCTGCCATTAGGGAGAATCCAGGGCCCGAAGTTGCAGTGGCACTTCTTGCACCGGTGAGTGCCGCGCCATTTGCCATATTTACAGCGGCAAGCTCATCCTCGGTCTGGACAACAACAAGGCCTCCCTTTCTAAGATTTTCCGCCTCCTCTGATAAATACTCTATTTCCTCATGGTTTTCCAGCAGATTGCTTTCATCACTTGCAGGTGTGATTGGATAGTATGTCTGGAATCTTAAACCTCCCATGAGCTTACCTATTGCAACAGAATCATTACCATTTAACAGCATCCGTGGTTTTGCCTCATACGTTTCTAAATTGGCAATATTCTCTCCCAGTTTATCCACAAAGTCATATGCAGCATTTAAAATTTTTACATTGGGTTCTATAACTGCAGGCTTTTTCCTGAATGCATATTTTATTCCGGCGATTGCATGATCCATGTCAAGGCCAAGAAGTGCAAGGGTGACACCTGCACCAAGTGTATTATAATACCTTGTGGATGGCCCTTCCGGAACATTTTCATTTATTACCTTATCAAATGGTATTGAAATGGTTTTTATTCCATGCGAATGATAATATTCGAGAACCCCAGCAGCATTTAACGGAAGATTATTTTTTGATAATTCCTCCTTTATTCTTGCAAGGGTATCTGGTAAAATCATTCTTGCCTGTGATAAATCAAATTTTTCAAATGCTGAATCATATATAACCTTAGAGTTTTTTGAAACATCATGCATATGCTCAAACAATGTATCAGGGTCTAGGGCCACCATGATATCAACCGGGTATTTTAATGATCCGGGCCGCCTTCTCATAATTCTCAAATGAATATAACTGTGCCTTCCCTTTATATTTGAGTGATATTCCCTAACACCAAAAATATAATATCCTGCCAGGGAAAATGCCATATTAATCATATTTGCTGAGCTGTCTATACCCCCTCCCTGGGGACCGCCAACAAGCAGATTTATATCTATTTCGTGCATGCTTATCCCTTAATAAAGGGATTATACACTTAAAAAGATTTCCATCGAATTATAAGTATGAAATTATATATATCATTAAAAGTTGATTGCTATGCGCAATTTTAAAAAATATACTATTTTTTTATATATATTTCATCCATTCCATGACAGGATCATCATCAAGTATTTCGGTTTCTGTTTTTCCCCTGCTGCTAATAGTAACAAATTTATAGAAAACAACATTACCATCTTCAATATTCCCATACATAATATGTTCAACCTGAACTCCGTCAGGAAAGTGCATTGAGGCTTCAGGTGTATTCGGAATAAAATGCAGTTCAACGCTGTTTCCATTTATATATATCCTGAATGATGGGTTTTCCATGACATAATTTTTTAGCTTTTCTATTTCGATTTGTGGCTGCATGAATACACATTTTAAAATTTTATATAAATATTTTAATTGGGCATTAATTATAATGCAATTAAAATCAGTAATAATATAATTACAGGTTATTCTGTGGAAGGCCGGTGAATTATGATTTGAATGAATTTCTGGTGTATTTCAAATGGTAAGTCTCATTGTGCTGGCATGAGATATTTCAATGTATAAAAAAATTAATAATCTTTATTATAATTTTATAATTATGAAAATACTTGTGGTGGGCGTAAAGGGATTCGGAAAAATGCATCTATCCGCTCTTAATAGGTTGAATAATCTTGAAATTGATATAGTTGAAAGGGATAATGATGTTATAAATTTTGTAAAATCCAAATATAATATAAATAATGTTTATTCAAATTATGATTCTGCATTGAAAAATAAATATGATATAATAGATTTAATTATTCCACATAACCTTCATCTTGAATTCGGTATCAAGGCATTAAAAACCGGTGCAAATCTTCTAATGGAGAAACCAATATCAACAAATCCATCTGATGGTCTTAAAATCATAAGGGAGGCAAAAAAGAATGGGACTAAATTTATGGTACTAGACCAGTATTTTTTCGATCCTTCAGTTGTTGAGGCAAAAAACATAATAAAAAGCGGAAAACTCGGCAGGATTCACAGCATAATAGTTAGGGACCAGAGATTTTATTCTAAAACCGGCTGGAGGCAGCAGCCAGAATATATAGGTGGTGGATCATTGATAGATGGTGGAATACATTATATTAATACAATGCTTGAATTTGGTGGTAATTATAACAATATAATAGGAAAAAGTATGCATGGGGGATCAAGCCTGAATGGTGAGGATACAACATCTGCGCTATTTCTATTCTCTTCAGGTGCCATGGGATTACTGTATTATTCATGGGCATACATGGAATCACCACAGGTACCTGCATTTGAGGTAATTGGATCTGAGGGATCACTTTATGAGGATCCAAAATCAAGAACAGACTGGGATATAGATACAAAAATAAGGACAGTTTACGGAGATTTATACCTCAATGGCAGAAAAATGAATATTAAAAAATATGATGTTTATACAAGGGAAATAAGTGAATTTATAGACGCTGTAAAGAATAATGAGGAGGTACCATTTAAACCTGAAATGGAATTAAGGGATTTAATTGCCGTCAAAAGAATATACAATAATATGATATCATAAATTTAATAAAATTATTTCAATAATTCTATTTCATATCCGCATTCAAAAATTTCATCCTTTTTAAGATTTATTAATCCAATTTTATTATGGTAAACATCTGGAGCGCCCGTCATTGGTTCTATGGCAATAGATTTTCCTGATGCATACCTTCCATTGTATAAAACAATATAATCCATATTTTTTCTATGAATTCTAATCTCATGGTCATCATAAATTAACTTTATATCACCATGTAACTTAAAGGCATTATCCAGACTGTAAGATGATAAATCGTGATCATTAAGATCAAAATCCGTGTATGTCCCATCAGGAAAGTATGTATCCATGTAATTCATCATTTTTAATTTTCCATTATAATTTAAAGTGTACCTGCCAGAAACCAAAAAATAGGGATGAAAGCCAACCTCAACAGGTATCTGAAGGTCAAGGGATTTTACATAAAAATTTGTTATGAATTTATTCTGTGATATTACATAATTTATTTTTATTTGAGCCCTCCCGGGGTAACCCGGATGCTGAAATATTCCTGAAAAGGTTATTTCATTTTTATTATCTCCCTCATATTCAAAATTGAAATCTCTTATCAATCCATGAATGCTATTATTGCCATCGTTTTTAGGCAATTTATACAATTGATTTTTATATTCATATTTCCCATCCCTTATTCTGTTTCCAAATGGAAATAATACTGCAGAACCTCCATGGGTATCAATATTATCTGTGGATGGCATTAATATTGGCGTGCCATTTAAATACAAATCATGAAGATAGGCACCAGAATTGTTTAATGCTGCATAACTATTATTGTATGATATTTTCATGAATAAATTATATTTCGATAATATTAAAAATTTTGTTTAATAAAATTATATTCAATCGAAGTATCCTAGAACTATTTGAAAGTATAAAAACATGGAAATAACCATGCTCACAGCAAGCAATAACCATGAGAGCCCAAAAGGTTCTGTAATAATGAACGGTTCTATTATTCCGGCAACGGATATTGATATTAAAATTATTGTATATTTAATCATTTTATGGGCATTTAAATTTAGGGATTGCCTGTGCTTATATACATAACTTACAAGAAGGTAAAGCACAGCAAACATGATAATTGAATAAGCAATTAATAACGGTATTTCAAGATAACCATTAAACATTGCAGGGTCTGCAACCTGCATTAAAAGTAAGAGGGACCCTATTAATCTTTTTATGCCGGATAAATTATAAAAAACAAAGAAAATCATCTCAGAAACCATTGGTATCAGGAAAAGTATGTAAGTAACAGATGCCCCAAAATATGAGAAATAGTCTATAATTCCAGAAAAAATAAACTCTCCATTAATTGCCAGGGATTTTAAAAAAATCGCCATTGAAACCTCTGACCATGTAATCAGTGTTGTTGTATTTACAATTGTTTTTTTAGAAAAATTAACAGATTTTGACCTTGCTATTTTTATAAATGCATACAGAAGAACAATAGTGGATGGATCCATTACAATGTTTACCGCAATAATAACACTAAGAAACGACCTGCTGCTAATATCATAATAAAATAGGGCATCCAGCATGCTGGCCATCATTACCAAAAATATTAATGAAATTACATACGCGGTTACCGTAAATTCTGATGATTTTTTGGTAATATAATCAACTATCCATATAATAAGTGGTGTCATTATTATTTCGGTTAAAATAATATAAATTAAATTATACATAAATCACCGTATATCTTAAAGATATTTTAAATTAGTTTATCCTTTTTAGAACCAGAGGTATCTTTCTTTTTTTCACCGCCAAGCCTTTCCCTTAAATAATTTCTAACATCGTATACAAATATATTATCATGTGGGCATGCCTCTATGCAGTCGCCTATTCCTACACACCTTGAATCCTTGTACGCACCAGTTTTTATAAAACTGCCGGGCATGGCGGAATTTCCAACAGGGCATGCTGTTGCACAATCCCTTGTTTTACATGTAAGGCAGGTATCTGAATCCCTGACCTTTAACTTAAAAAATCCGAATCTGGAAACAAACCTGTTAAAGTTACCCCAGTGACAGTATCCTGTGTTTATGCACGCATAGGATCCAAGAAGGGGCATGGTTATAAAAACTATATACCAGACAACACCGAAATAAAACAGGTAAAGCATGTATTCCGGATCCGTACCATAGAAATAAAATGATGTTATGTGTATTGAATCCAGAAATGATAAAACCGCTGTAATTCCAATTGAGGCATAAACAATCAAGGAAACAGTTTTATAAAGTCTCTGGCCCGATTTATTATTTAGTGTAATTGCCCTGCTTGTTTTTGTCTGCCTGTTGAATTTTTTCATTGAATCATAAAATGTACCCTGATACATAACAGGTGCGGAACAAAATACCGAACATAGCTGTCTTGACCCAAACAATAATGATAATATGCCACTTATAACATATGTTAAAACCATTGGTATGATTAATAATGGAGCAACTGGACCACCAGAACCTATTCCCATGGTCCAACCAATAAATGGAATCATTGAATTGTTTGGAATTAAAAATGATGGAACAATTACAGTGTAAAGTGCATAGGCAAGAAGCATCAGAATTAACCTGATTTTATTTTCAATCTGTTTTGTTGTCCTTATTTTAAATACCACAAGTGACCCCATTTCTATTCCCATCATTATTAAAAACCATGGAGAAAGTGCAACATCAGCGAAAAAGACGATAAAATCATAAAGTGAGGCACTGATAATGTTTATGATGCTTCCGCCTATTGAGGCAAGTCCCATTGAGATTAGATACGTGCCGGCACCATAGTACTGGGCATCAAATGTTAATCCCATGAAAAATTCTGATGTAAAAACCATGGTCATATACAAAACTGACCATCTTCTGGCTGTAATCCAGAAAAATTGTTTATCGTCAAAATTGTATCTTAAAAGACCATTAAGATAAACAATCATATCAATAATCATTGAGGCTGAAATCAGGTAAACGTTTTTACTGTACTGCCATATAAATACCCCCGCCATCATTAATGTATATGCTCCCAAAAGCTGTAGAATGTATTTTCCCTCTGTTTTATGAAGGGATTGCTTTCTATAAAGATATTCAAAAATGTAAATAAAAAAGCCGGTCATTATGGCACCGGAAAGATAAACTGCAACCCTGGCATATAAAGAATTATTTATCGCAGTTGGCATTAATAGCATTACCAGAGACTGCATTGCAAAAATAATAAATACTAATTTTTTCAGAGAATTTTTTAAAATTAAAGACGTTATGAGCATCTCAAATGCCATTGGGAATACAAACCAGTACGTTGATACGGCCTGAAATACTGCATTTAAAGGTTGTAAAAATAAAAAATGCAGGTAACTGTTAGCAGTAATCAGATTAAAATCTATACTCATAATTAATTCATCAAATATAACAAAAAATATTGTATAATAAAATAAAAACGATTTTTTTACAGAACCTGAATTCTGCATAAGATCTGATAAAAATTTAAATAAAAATGGAAGCACCTCCAGCATCATTATTATTACTGAAAACTCAATTGTCTTTAACAGCGATAATATAAATATAAAATAAAATACTGGAGCAATGAGCATGCTGTTCATCATACCCAGAATTAAATAAACAAAAAATTTATTCATGATGTTATCTGCCCTTCTGGATAGGTTGATTGCATAGGCCATTGCCACAGCCATAAGGCCTGTAATTAACCATAATAAATATATTGGATTCATAAAGACTATTAAAGCATTGAATAAAAACTAATAATGATAATTATAGTAAATGTTCTATAAGAAATAAGGATGAATATTAAAGAATAAAGAGTCTTTTAATATTTGATAATTTAATTTTTCTAAAATATACAAGGAGGTATAAACACTTCAAAGAACTAATTTTGTATACAAAATAAAATTAAAAACCTTATTGACAGCTTTTGTTAAATAATGTAAAGAAAAAATAAAACACAAATTATAGTAATGGATGTGCTGGAGGATTATTTGGGGGATTTGTGGGATTTATGGGAGGTAATGGTGCTACTGGTTGAGGACCATTACCTATCTTAACCGGGCCTGTGGGTGATGTAACAGGTGTTGACGGCTGATTATTAACCTGATTATTTATATTGGCAAGTAAGGTACTATTTGAAAGCCCCAAATGGTATGACAAATTATTAAAGCTGGAATTTCCAAGTAAGTAAGCCTGATTAAAAAAGTTATTAAGATTAATTACAAAGGTAAAATTAGTTAAATTCACTGTTGCATTTGTTAGATTTACACTAACAAGAATGCTATATGATGCTGTACCATTATTAAAGGTGGAGTTTAAAAGAACCGAGGCAATCAGACTTGCATGATTAATAGTTGCATTTCTTATATAAGAATTTACAGCACTGGCATCTATAATGCTAACATTGTATATGGTTACATTATTAAGTGAAACATCTATTAACGTTGCATTATAAATTACTGTATTGTTAATACCATCATTCATAATTGTAACATTATTTAACCTTGAGTTATTTATATATGAATACTTTATCATTGCATTGCTAACATATGTATTATTTAAGGATGCATTTGTTATATATGCATGGTTTATTTTTGAGGAATTTATAGAATAGTTTTTTATATATGCATGGCTAACCGTACCATTTTGAATTGTACCGTTAATGAGATAACCATTATTGGACCCCACTGCCTTTTCGTTTATATAATTTGAATTATTATTTACAGCTGGATTAAATGCCATTTCCACAAATATGGCTGCTATTATTATCGCAATGATTGCAATAATTAATTTCCTGGTTCTATTAATCATATCAATTATATATATCACAAGCTTGTATATAAATTTGCTTATCTATATATGTATAAAATAAAATAATTAAAATGCTTTTAATTATTGTCATATTATGGATGGCACAGGCCCATTTATCGGCATTCATGAAAATACTGTTATTATGAGTTTTGAGAAGATTTATAAAGCAATATTTGTAAAAAGAATAAATAGATTTCTAATGGAATTAAATATGAATAATACTAATATTCTTGCCCACCTGCATGATCCAGGAAGGCTTGAGGAGTTATTATATCCCGGAAATGAAATTTTTATCCGTGAGGCCCACGGGAAAAAAACAGATTACTCGGTAACTTTTATAAAAAATGGTGATGTATACACATTTAATGATTCAAGATTCCATAATAAAATCGCATCCAATTTTATAAGGCCGGGATACATTTCAGAGGTTGTTGTTGGAAATCGCCGTATTGACTTTAAATATAATAATGCATACATAGAGGTTAAATCATGCACCCTTGTGAATTATGGTGTTGCAATGTTTCCTGACGCGGTAAGTGAGAGGGCATCACATCATCTGGATTTACTAATAAATCTTATTAATAAAGGATATGATGCATATGTTTTATTTTTGATATTTAATAACAATGCCAAATCCTTCGCACCAAATTTTGATCGTGATATAAAATTCTCGAATAAATTTATCGATGCTTTAAAGAGTGGGGTAAAAATGAGATTTTTGGTTTTTGATACAGATCTTAAAAACATATATTATAAAAAAGAAATCTATCTGGATAATAGCTTCATAAATAGGTTTATTAAATAAAAAAATTTTATTACAACATGGGAATTACGATTCATGAATAATTACCCATTCTTTACCATGGACGACTTTGATTTTGATAATAAATGCGTGTACCTAAGGATTGATATTAATTCACCCATAAACCCAATTACGCAGGAAATTATGGACGATTCACGGCTCAACTCATATTCTGAAACGATAAATGAATTATCAGATTCAAAACTCGTCATAACCGCACACCAGGGAAGACCCGGGGATGATGATTTTACCTCATTAAAATATCATAGCAGGTATCTATCAAAATTAATGGGCAGGGAAATACTTTTCATAGACTCACTCTTTGGAAGCTCTGTTGATTATGCAGTTTCAAGAATGAAGAAGGGCGATATAATAATGCTTGAAAATACAAGATTTTACAGTGAGGAGGTTTCAATAAATTTCAACAATTTTAACATAATAGAGAATACGCATATTGTAAAAAATCTTTCAAAACTCTTTGATTATTATATAATAGATGCATTTGGTGCAGTTCACAGGCCACATACAAGCCTTATAGGTTTTAAAAAATCCGGCCCAATGATTGCGGGAAGATTAATGGAAAGAGAAATATCAATGCTTGATAAGTTTAAGTATTCAAATCAAAGGCCAAAAATTGCAATTCTTGGCGGTTCAAAGGTATCAGATGCTGTTAAGGTTTCAAGGTCATTTTTTGAAAAGGGCATAGTTGATTACATTCTTTACGGTGGTGTGGCAGCCAATTTATTTTTGCTTGCATCAGGAAAAAACATAGGCAAACGGAATATTGACTTTATAAAAAATAATAACAAAAATTATTTGGAATTAATAGACATGGCTAGAAATTTAATTGAAAAATATCCTGAAAAAATAATATTACCTGATGATTTTATACTAAATCCATCTCAAAAAAATATCACATTGAAAGATAATGTACCTGATAATGAGCTTCTGGCAGATATAGGTTTTAACAGCATTGAAAAGTTTAAGGATTATATTAAAAGGGCCAAAAATATATTTATAAATGGGCCAATGGGAATGTATGAAATAAATGAATATTCCATAGGAACAAGGGAAATCCTTGATGAGATTTCAAACAGCAGTGCAATGAAAATAGTGGGTGGGGGACATACCATTAGTGCAGTAAATAGATTTGGATTTAGAAAATATATGGATTATGTATCAACAGGTGGTGGTGCATTGATAAATTATTTATCCGGTGATTCAATCCCAGTTATAGATGCATTAATAGAGAATAAAAAAATGTTTGGTGATTAAAAATGGCAGATCAGGAAAATGTTTTGGACCAGCTTGAGTATTTAAAAAATCTCATCGAAAATATAAATGGCAGGATTGAAATAATTGCAAAGACACTTCAGGAAACCTCTGAAACCGCCTCCTTACTGGAAAATAATGAGTATCAAAAGTCAGAGGATGTTAAAATATCAATAGGGTCAGGCCTCTTTGCAAGGGCAACACTAAATACAGATAAAATTCTTGTTCCTGTTGGATCAAATGTTTATATAGAAAAGGATAGGGCGGATGCACTTGAGGATTTGAAGGCAAATATAAAAAATCTAAATGATTCCTATAATAGCCTGATAGAACAGAAGGAGAAGGTTCAAAACAATTATGATGCACTTGTATATGCAATACAAAATGCAAGGGGAAGCAATTAATGTTTGACAAGTTAAAGAAAAAGTTTTCTGAAATATTTTCGAAACAGAATGATAATAATTCAGTTGTTGAAAACGATGTTTCATCAGAAAAACAGGTAAATGAAGAAAATACTGGAAAGGAAGGTAACCAGAGGGTTATTAAAAGATCTGAAATTGATAATCAAATAATGGAAATCCTGCTTGAATCAGATGTTTCCCTGGATTCCGCGGATCTGATTACTGAAAAATTAAAGGAACGTATGGGGAAATTAAAAAGAAGGGTTGACTTTTATTCGGTTGAGGATGAGTTAAAGAATGTTATTAAGGAAATAATATCTGAAAATCAAAATAGATTCGATATACTTAACCCGGGTAAAAAACCATATATAATTTTGTTTCTTGGTATAAATGGAACCGGAAAGACAACAACCATAGCAAAGCTTGCATATTACCTGAAAAATAATGGAAAAAAGGTTGTTATCTCGGCATCCGATACATTCAGGGCAGGTGCCATAGAGCAGATCTCAATACTGGGTAAGAATATAGGTGTGGAGGTAATAAAACATGATTTTAAGAGTGACCCCGCATCTGTTGCATTTGATGCCATAGAGCACGCAAGGGCAAGGTCGCTTGATTATGTTTTAATAGACTCTGCAGGTAGAATGCAGACCAATAAAAATCTCCTTGATGAAATGAAGAAGATAAAGAGGGTTTCAAAGCCGGATTTAACCCTTCTTGTACTTGATGCAATGATCGGCCAGGACGTTATAGAACAGGCAAATACATTTGCCAGAGAAATTAACTTTGATGGTATTATACTTACAAAACTAGACACTGATGCAAAGGGTGGCGCTGTAATTAGCGTATCTACAGAAATAAAAAAACCAATATTATTCGTTGGCACAGGCCAGAATATGGATGATATTATGCCATTTGACCCTGACTGGTATATAAATAAAATTTTCTCATCTTAACAAATTCATTACCCCGGATATAGATTTATAATCCATATCAGTTTTAATTAATGGTATATTTTCTATTTCAGATAATTTAATTGCGAGCTCATCAACATTTTCCGGTTTTATATAAACCACTGCCGCCGGTTTGAGTGGGTGAGCCCTTATGGCTATCATTGGGCTTCTTCCTATTGAAACATCGGTTATAAAGATTATTCTCTGGCTTGACCACCCATAAAGTTTGGTATACTCAGCATATGAGAACTGAAGTATGGCCTTTATGCCGTCAATCATTGTATAACCCCTTATATTTCTTTTTAAATCCGCCTTTGAGCATGATTTGCCCCTTATCTTGGGAAGAATATATTCTAATGAAATATCATGGTCATAGTCCTTTATATCGAGAAGGGCATCTGATGGTATTCCGCTGTTATACCTTCTTAGTATGTGCCCACCGCGCTTTTCCTCTATGCTTATCATGGCGTTTACAATTTTTTTTATTGATGATGCACCTGGTGATTTTCTTCTGCCTGATTCATAATCGCTGATAACTGATGGGGAAACATTCATAAACCTTGATAGCTCCATCTGTGATATGTTAAATTCCTCACGCCATTTTCTTATTGTTATTCCAGGATTGTCGGAAATTGTAATCTCACCGGCAATTTTTTCAACTATATCCATGCTTATTTAATGACAAACTCAAATAAAAATATATCCATTCGATTATAATTATAATTTATATCGCTTATTTGTGAAAATATTTTTTATTTATTAATCCCAGAAATATTCCCCAGACCATGCCAAAAAATATATGCATGGAATAATAAAACAGTGTGGATGCCTTATGATAATTTTCATAAACATATAGATGCAATAAAAATATATTTACCGGAAGGCTGAAAAGAATAAGTATTAAAAATCCGGCCAGCAAACCTATTAAAAATCCTTTGCGACTGTTAAAAATATTAAATGGTTTAATATAAAACGATATTAACGCTGCAAAAAATCCAACAACTGTGCCAACTAGAAAATGCATTAATAATCCAGATGACTGGGCTGTGATACCATAAAAATGGAAGAGTTTAATTCCTATATCGGTAAACTGTATTCCGATACTAATTCCAGATAATGCATCAAAAATATAAAATGCAGAAGCCTCGAAAATTGCGGCTATGAATCCGGAAACCAAACCAAATAGCAGGTAATTTCTAACTCCCATTTTTAGATATAATTGCATCATTGCTTAAACATATTATGCATAAAAATTTAAAATCACCTTCAATAAAAATATATATGCCATTGGTAATATCAGATAATGGCGTTTGATACAGGTTTATGGCTGGATTCACATCATGCAGGGTATAATTTAAGCAACAGCGGCATGTCCGGTGTTCTTGACATAAAGAAATATTTTAACATCAATGACCATTATACGGAAAAGGATTTTATAAATGAAATAGCCAGCTTGCATGATGTTGACCCTGATAGAATAGTTATTACGCATGGTGCAACAGAGGCCTTTGGATTAATAATGCTTGATTTAATGAGAAAGGGTTTTAAAACCTGTAATGTAAATGTTCCAGAATATGAATTAATATATAAAACACCTGAAATTTATGGTTATAAAAAGGGTGAAGATGGGATATATGCATTAAGCCTTCCAAACAATCCAACAGGTACCATGCCTGAATTAAAAGGCGGTTATAAAACTGCCGTTATAGATGAAACATTTTATGAATTTTATTCTGACCTGAATAAATTTAGGCATGACTCAGGATATTTAATAAATACATTTACAAAGTTTTATGCCGGGGATGACCTTAAGCTTGGTTACATTATTGCCCCTGATAGGCAATCAGCACTTGACATATATGGTTATAAGGGCCTTGTGGTGGAGAATGTTTCATATATAAATGTGTCTGCAGGCGTTAAGATCTTGAGGGATCATGATAAAATTGCATCATTTGTCAGGGGTATTGTAAGTTCAAATCACAGGATATTAATTAATAACATGGGGAAATTAAAATTCTATAAAAATATAAAGCCACTAAATGTTCCAGTATCCTTCGTTGATTATTCAGAATATACAAAAATGGATTCAGATAAATTAAGCGATATCCTTGCGAAAAATGGGGTTAGTGCTGTTCCCGCAAGATTATTTGGAGTTACTGGAACATATCTAAGGGTATGCATTACAAGACCAGATTTCCCTGAGGCATTTGATAAATTAAAGGAGATTCTTGAAAATATTGAAAAATTATAATCTTTCATATACACCCATATATGTTGTCTTCTCCTTATTTTTTACAGTATTATATGCCTCAGCCACAGAGATTTTGTCCCTGTCTATTCTTTTATCCTGCACATAAAGGTTGAAAAAATATCTGTGCGGGCCATTGCCCTTTGGTGGGCATGGTCCTCCATAACCAGTTTTTCCAAAATCGTTTTTACCCTGATAAAACCCATCCTCGGTTATTGAATTTTTATCAATATCCTCATGCAGTATATTCACAGATGCCGGTATATTGTATATTATCCAGTGGGTAAATAGTCCCACAGGAGCATCAGGGTCATTCATAATAATCATATAATGCTTCCCCTCCGGTATACCTGAAACATGTATTTCCGGGGATATATCATCGCCATCACACGTAAACCTTACCGGTATCCTTTTACCATTTTCAAATGCATTTATGCTTATCTTCATGTATAAGTTAATTATTTTGTTTTTATAAACTTATTGACCTTCTAATTGATTTCTTTATTCTTAGGGAATTTAAAACAACCGTTGTGGAACTCATACCCATTGCAAGTGCTGCAAGTATTGGAAGCACAAAGTATATAGAAAGCCCGAACAGTGGAACAAGTATGCCGGCCGCAACAGGTATAAGTGCCGAGTTATATCCAATTGCCCATCCTATGTTCTGCCTTACCTTTTTAATTGTTTTTCTTCCAATGATAATCATATTATAAACGTTTTTTAGGTCATCCTTTAATAGTATAATATCACCATTTTCTTTTGTTATGTCAGAACCTGAGGACATTGATACACCAACGTCGGCAGCCTCCATTGCAATTGTATCATTTATGCCATCGCCAACGAACATTACATATTTTCCATCCCTCTGCATCTTCTTTACTATTTCTGCCTTCTGGTCTGGTTTGATATTATAATAATATTTATTGATATCAAGATCATGTGCAATGTTTACTGTATTCTCCTTGCTGTCGCCGGTTACAATTGCAACATCAATTCCATTTTTAATAAGCTTTTTAACAGCGATTTTTGCACTATCCCTTAATTTATATTCTATTTTTATTTCGGCAAGTTTTTCGTTATTGTAATTTAGCACGGTAAAATTGCCATCCCTGGTAACAGAGATTTCACGGCCATTAAAAGCACCCTTAATGCCAAATCCCGGTATCTCCTTTATATCATTAATTGTATAGGTGTCATGTGGGAGTTCCTTAATGTAATTAACAATTGCACGTGCAGCCGGATGATTCGATGCCTGTTCTATAGAAATTAACATGGAGTTGACAAGCATCTTATCGCCATAATACCTCATGTATGACACATTTGGGCTGTTATTTGTTAGGGTTCCAGTTTTATCAAAGATTACCATGTTTATGTGCGATAAACGATCCATGGAACTTGAATTTTTAATTATTATTCCATTTTCAAGTGATTCATTTGATGATATTAGCAACGTAATTGGTGCAGCAAGTCCTATGGCACATGGACACGCTATAACTATAACTGAAACAAAAACAAGGACAGATATTATTAAGGATATGGGGTCCCCCTCATGATTTAAATAAATAAACCAGAATATTGAAGAGCCAAGTGCTGCTGATATAACAACCGGAACAAAATACGATGAAAATACATCGGCAATGCGCTGAATTTTTGCCCTTCCCATTGCTGCCATCTGTATTAATGAATACAGTTTATTAACAGTTGAATTTGGGCCCACCGCGTTAACTTTTACAATTATGCTACCATTTATATTTTTTGTGCCTGAATAAACATTGTCATTTTCGTGCTTTAGTACCGGCATCTGTTCACCGGTTATCATTGATTCGTCCACCTCTGTTGTACCCTTTATTATTGTTCCGTCCACTGCAATATTCTCTCCGGGTCTTATTAGAATGGCATCCCCTGTTTTAATATTTTCATAGGCCACATCATGTACATTACCATTGCTATACATATGGACACTTTCTGGTATTAATTCCAAAAGCCTGTGGGCAGATGAGTTTGCTGCCCTCTTTGTCAGGCTTTCTATATAACCACCTGTTAGTATCAATGTGATAATAAAAACTGATGCATCATAATATGTGTATTTAACTGGAAAAACATTACCATCAAATGTAATGAATAATGAAAAAATAAATGCCGTTAATGTTCCGAGAGTTATCAGCAAATCCATGTTTCCTGATCTATTTTTAATGGCCCCATACGCACCATGATAGAAGCCAAGTCCGGAATAAAACTGTACTGGCAGTGCCAGCAAAAGCAGTATGTAATTCCTGTACGGTGATACTAGAGCATAATTTAGTATTAATATGGGAATTGAAAATGACCAGGCTACAATTAACCTAATTTTTAACGATTTTTCCTCCCTTTCTGGCTCCCTAAATTTTTCAAGACAGCCAGTTGAGCAGAAGTAATATCTTGTTCCATCCTTATCAAGATAGAGATCAGTATCCTCTGAAACGTACATCCCACAAACAGGGTCTATTGCCATTAAAATTACCTTGTATACTTTACTGGATTCTTAAGGAATTCATTCTTGCAGTGTTCACAGCAAAAGTAATAAGATTTCCCATTATATTCTGCCTCTATCTTTTTATCAACCTTCATTCCGCATACAGGATCTATATTTGCCATAATCTAATTATATATACAGAGTATAAATCGATTTATATTGCATAATGCTAAAATTTAATATTTTTCCAGTGCATTTTGTCTTTTAATAAATGTTGATTTGCATGTATCACAGCAAAAGTAATATTTTTTTCTGTTTATCTCATACGTTTTTGGAACGGATACTATTTTGCCACCGCAGAAATCGCAGTAAAGATCAATATTAAAATTTTCAGACCCCCTCTCTCTATGCCTGGCAATATGTATTTCATCATAATTCAGGTTATTTAAAAAATTTGAATCCGATGAAATGACCATATATTTTCCATTGGTTAGCTCAAAATATTCTGTTAATAATTCCTTTTTTATGCCGTCAAGGCTTTTCACAATGGCAATAATATAATTGCTTTCTGTATTCTGTTTTATATTTACAGTGTAGCTTTCTATCACACTATTTTCCAGTTTTTTTATTATTAATGCAACAGTATTTCTGCTTAAATTTAAATTCCTTGATATTTCTGAAATATTCTGTCTTGAATTTTTAATCAACTCCCTGAGAATTCTCGACTCATTTATTGTAAGATTTTTTGATTCCATGATATATAATTAATTATAATGTATATATTTTTGCCCTATATTGTGCACAATGCATTAAAATATTTGGTACAACACTTCAATATAAATAAAAATGTATTTATAATGTAAAAATATGCTAATATATGTTTGAGTATGATGCAGGAAACGGCAAAATAATGGTAAGTGAGGGTATTAAAAAAATTTTACAGAATAATGTGTTATTATTAAAAATTACACTTGAACAGGGACCATGCACTGACAATATGTGCCAGCTTATAAAAAAACCATCATATGAAATAAATAGTGATTTTAAGTACAAGGATTCATTTAAAATAGATAAGGATATAAAAATAGAGATTCCTAAGGATATTTATAACTCAATAAGTCATGAAAGGGACAGAGTTGTTATAAAGGATGGAATATCTGGAAAAATTGTAATTAGGGGTCTTTCACTGGTCGGCACTGCCTGATGGATTTTCAGAGCTCTCAAATTTCTTTTCAGCCTTTTCTGCGAAGTATATTCCACCAAAATATAGTGCAATCATTGGTATTGCTATGATTACCATTGTAAATCCTGTTACCCCTGGAGAAAATATCATACCATAAACCAAAGCTCCTATGACAGCATATCTCCAGTTTTCCCTCCAGGTTTTTGCTGTAACTATTCCAAACCTGCTTAAACCTGTCATAAAAACAGGTATCTCAAAGGATAATCCAAAGGCAATTATGTACATGAATAAAAATGATGTAAAGCTTGAAACACTTACTGTTGGCGATGCACCAAGGCCAACATCAAATGCGGTAAATATTCTGAAGAGTTCAGGTGCAATGAAATACACACCAACAAATGCACCTGCGAAAAATAATAATGATGCAGGAATTATTATGGATTTTAAAAGGGCAACCTCGCTTTCCTTTAATGCGGGGGTTACAAATTTAGCCACATGATAAATAATGACCGGCATTGATATCATAACTGCAAGTGCAATACATGTGTAAAAATCAGCCATCACACCATCCACCGGCTTTATTATAAGCAGCTTTGTACCGCTTGGAAGTATATGGTCACGTAACAGTAATAGGGCCTGTGCACCAATATTGTCATACGGATCAGGATATATGAAAAGGAATCTGTGGCCCAAAAAAATTATATATTTTACCTGAAATACCACAAAAATTACAAAAAATACGCCAAAAACAGCAAGGATTCTTATTAACCTATATCTTATCTCATCGGAATATTTTAAGAAATACTGAATTAACTCGTTGTCCATATTAATTTGTCTTTGTTTCGGGTGTTCTGTTTAATTTCTCATTTATCTCTTTTATTATCTGGTCTATTGTCTTATTGTTTGTGTCTATGTTAAGGTCCTGTGCAATTTTCATGTAGTCAACCTGGCCCTCGGGCTTTGGTGCAGAGGAATTCATGCTATTTTTTAATTCGTTTTCTATCTCCATCTGTCCTCTTTTATATTCCCCTGTGGCCTTTCCAAGATTTCTGGCCATTTCAGGTATCTTTTTTGTGCCGCCGAAAATGATAAGGGCAACAACTATAATTATCAACCAATCCATTGGTGCATCAAACATTAATGATCACTAATACTGTATTTAATGGATAATATTTAAATATTTCTAAACGCCAAAACCATTAAAAATGCCTGATTTTATTGATTTTCAAAAATATTTTTTATTCATTTTTATTTAAAATACCGTGAAAAACATGATGAAAATTCTGTGATGTACTACATATAAAAATTATATAATGATATTAAAATTATATAGAAAAAGTAAAAGTTAAGAGCAAATACAGGTAATAATAAGAAGGAAATAAATATAATAAGATGAAAAACGTAATTTTTATTTTATATATTGATAATTTGATTTTTTTAATGACAAAATATTTATATAAACAATAATTAAACTGATTATGAACAAAGGTAATAATGCAGTTCCAGAGCCTGAAAGAAGGGCCTTTCTTAAAGGTGCCGGTCTCTCAGTGGCCGCGCTTCTTGTTGGTGGGCTTTCCTTTGAGAGATATGTTGTTCCAAAGGACCGTGGAATTCCTGTGATGGATAATTATCCACTTGCCATACTCGAGGACCCGCAGGGAAATCCAATTACGGTTGCGGATGTTGAACAGTACGCCGTGTCTTCCACGGCAACCAGTGCAAATATTTTGGTTTTTAATTATCCACTTCAGGATGAGCCGACATTTCTGATAGCCATTAAGGGTGTTAAAATAACAACACCTGAGGATAGCATAGTGCCCACAAGCGGTTTTGCCCCAGTGTCCCCATCCTCAAAGGCTCCAATGACAGGGGTTATTTATGATCCTTTTAATGATATATCTATAATAGCATTAAGTGGGATATGCCAGCACCTTGGGTGTGTGCCACCATTTCTTGATTATCATCCAGGGAAAAGCATACCATTTGAGGCCCAGCTTGTTGGATATAAGACCAACGGCACTGGTGTTTTTGAGTGGCCAACCAATGGCCTTATATATTGCAAATGCCATGGAAGCCAGTACAACCCTGTATGGGGTGGCAGCAATTTATATAACAATGGAGCAGCACCAAGTCCGGCAAACCACTCATTACCGCAGATAATGCTTGCCACAAATAACAGCCCTGATTCTTCTCTTGACGACCCTTCTACATTTACCGGTAGTTATATTTTTGCCTACGGTATAAATTCCAAAAATGCTGTGATAAGGACACACCTGCAGTATCCCGGAGGCCAGACCTATGGCCCGCAGGTTAAAAAGGAAAACCTAACAGGCGGAACCGCAATACCAACGTCAACACAATCAATTCCCAGCACAATTTATACATACAAGGATACACCTTCAAATATTGAGACCGGTGCTCCAAGCAGCTTTGATGTAAATCAGGTAAATGGCTCTGTGGTTTTATATAAAACAGTGGTTGTAAGCAATTCCGGACCATGGAAGGGTAATTTCCACAGGCTTCCATAAAGGGTGAGTAAAAAATGGAAAAAGCAGAATATGAAAAAAATGAGTATGATTTAACGAAAATAATGGAAGAAGAAAAAGATCTGCCGGAAGGTACATATAAAATAGGATTCAGGTCAGTTACAACCAAAGGTTACAGAATAGATGAGTGGACCGGTGCATGGGTTGCAACGGCTTTAATATATCAGATAGTAACAGGAATTATTATATTCTTTTATTACAGCCAGGTTGACCCCTACAGGGCAACAGAATACATAATAGATGATGTTCCGTTTGGCCATATTATATTAACATCACATCTGTACATGGCATATGCAATGATCGGCCTTGTGTATTTCCATATGATGAGGCAGTGGCTTGTCGGGTCATACCGTGGAAAATGGAGATGGCTTCAGTGGATTCTCGGTGTCGTTTTATTTTTGCTCACAATACTTACTGCCATACTCGGTTATATGCTGGCAAACACTGCAATAGCAATGGCAGCCCTGCATATAGGATTGCTGTTCATGCAGAGAAGTGTTCTTGGCAGAATACTCCCTGGTGCATTTATAAACTGGCTTGAGGGAATACTTGTTGGTAATTATACAACCACAGCCACATTCTCACATCTATTGGCATTACACGTTGCAGTTTTTTCCACGCTAATGCTTGCAATATTCGCGGTGCATTTCATGCTCTTTGAAAGGTCCGGCCTTGCAAATGACGATAAAACAGAAAAGGGAAAAATGATACCATGGTACCCAACAAATCTTTTATATGCAGTATTCTCTGCAATAATAATCATAGGTGTAATCATAATATTCGCAGCTGCATTCCCGCAGAAACTAACGCTTGGATATGGTTCACTGGCATACGGCACCTTCCCTGTGCCTGACTGGTACATTACACCTGTATATAAGCTAATGGATGTCGCAGGTTACGGGCTAAGCACCGGTGGTGTACCATTAATTATTGGCATACTAATATTCATACTGATAATACCATTCATAGACAGGTACCATAAAAAAGGTGTCCTTGAAAGGCCATGGATAACAGCATTCGGTGTCTATTTAGTTTTAGGACTTGCAGTTATGACAATATGGGGATACTCACAGCCAGGTCTTACCCAGACAAGGCTTCTAACAGAATACCTGTGGTGGTCACTAACATTGATTTCATTCCTGCCAGTATACGCCATGAGATTTGCAAAGAAGGACGGTGATGCAAATGCAAACTAAGAACATAATTTATTTAATTGGTGTAATCCAGCTTGTGGTCGTTGATCCTCTAATGTGGTATTTCACGCAGGTGAAGCCATACGCATATGAGAGGTACTGGGCCATAACGCTGGTAATAAATTTATTTTTGTTCGCTGCCATAATATTTATGATAATGCAGAGAACCATAAAGGAGAGGGTGTAAAATGGATAAAAAATCATTATATTTATATTATTATGCGATGATTGCCTACTGGATTGGAAGTGTGCCATTTGTGCTTTATGCTATACTGATAAAGCCTGTGGGAAAACTTTACCATGAACAGCCTTACACCATGATATCGCCCGTATTTGGCAATTTCGGTGTATATGAGGAGGGACTTCTGGTAATAGCCCTGGTATTCATCTTCATATCCATTATACTTCTGGGTATATCCATAGCCCATAATAAATCAACCAATGGAAAGATATCAAGAAGGACAATTATAACGCCGATACTGCTTTACATATTTACCTTTGCGGCTTTAGGGGGTGCAATATTATGACGGAATCACCAATGGAATGGTTTAAAAAGATGAAAAAGAGATCAAAATACCTGATGTACACTGGGATAGTATTTCTTATAATTTCAATTCCGACATTTCTGGACTATGACATGTTCCCAAGAATCAATGCCAATGATGGCCCTCATCAGATTGGCAGCTGGGTATCCTTCTTCTTTACCTTTGTGGGCTTTATACTCCTAATACTTGCCTTTGGTGAGGAGGATTTATAACCCAAAAAAATTCTTAAATCCCTCCATGAATACTATGAAATGGCATTTATCATAGA
>NZ_LKBG01000110.1 GCF_001402945.1 Acidiplasma aeolicum | reverse complement strand
GGAAGGCTGGAGGAGATGCCTGGTGAGGAGGGCTATCCGGCATATCTTGGCAGAAGGATATCTGAATTTTATGAGAGATCTGGAAATGCCCAGATAATACCTGAAGATGACAGGGTCGGATCTGTTACATTAATAGGTGCGGTATCACCTCCAGGCGGTGATCTTTCTGATCCTGTGGTCCAGAACACATTAAGGGTAACAAGGGTATTCTGGGCACTGGATGCATCACTTGCATCAAGGAGGCACTTCCCATCAATCAACTGGCTCAACAGTTACTCATTGTATCTCGATTCATTATCAGGATGGTTTAAGAACAATGTTGATCCGAAATGGATGGAAGTTCATTCATTAATGATGAGCACACTTCAGAAGGAGGCTGAGCTTCAGGAGATAGTACAGCTTGTTGGTTATGATTCTCTTCCAGAAAAGCAGAAAAATATACTCGATATTGCCCGGGTAATAAGAGAGGATTTCCTGCAGCAGAATGCCTTTGATGACATTGATACCTACTGTTCAATTAAAAAACAGTACGAAATGTTAATGATTATTAAAACATTAAATGACTATCAGGAAAAGGCAATAGATTCAGGCAGAAAGGTATCCCAGACCTCAGCACTGCCAGTCAGGGCAAAAATATCAAGAATGAAGGAAGTAAAGGAGGAGGATTTCGAGAAATTTTATAATGATATAATTAAGGAAATAGCCGACGAATACGGCACAATCATAGAGGGTGTTCAAAATGTCTGAAATTATTTATAAATCAATTAGCCAGATTAATGGGCCGCTTCTATTTGTAAACGATGTGAAAAATGCATCATACAACGAAATAGTGGATGTTATTCTGGACAGTGGTGAGAGGGTTAAGGGCCAGGTTCTTGAAACAAGAAACGGTGTGGCTGTAGTTCAGGTTTATGGTTCCACAACAAGCATGAGCCCCCAGGGCACCGGTGTAAAATTAACTGGAAGCACATTTAAGCTTCCAGTATCAGATGATATGCTTGGCAGGATATTTAACGGCTTTGGAGAACCCATAGATAACGGGCCAAAAATATATTCCAAGGAAAAGGTGGATATAACAGGTGCTGCAATAAATCCATATTCAAGGGAGGAACCAAGTGAGTTTATACAGACCGGTATATCAACAATAGACGGCATGAACACCCTTGTCATGGGACAGAAGCTGCCAATATTTTCAGGTGCAGGGCTATCACATAACAGGCTGGCAACGCAGATAGCCAGGCAGGCAACCACACTTAACGGCAGTGAAAAATTTGGTGTGGTCTTTGGCGCAATCGGCATAACCAGTGAGGAGGCCAATTATTTCATGAGGCAGTTCCAGAATTCTGGGGCATTATCAGACTCGGTTATATTCCTGAATCTTGCCTCTGACCCATCAATGGACAGGATTATTCTGCCAAGGGTTGCATTAACAACAGCAGAATATCTTGCATATGAGAAGGATATGAACGTCCTTGTTATTTTAACAGATATGACAAATTACTGTGAGGCACTGAGGGAAATTTCATCCTCCAGGGATGAAATACCGGGAAGAAGGGGATATCCAGGATACATGTATACAGATTTAAGCACGATATATGAAAGGGCTGGAAAAATAAAAGGCAGGAAGGGCTCAATAACACAGATACCAATATTAACAATGCCCGGGGATGATATAACAAATCCTGTTCCAGATCTCACCGGTTATATAACAGAGGGGCAGATAACACTATCAAGAGACCTTAACAGAAAAAATATTTACCCCGAGGTCGATGTGCT